>PWVT01000052.1 GCA_003562195.1 Phycisphaeraceae bacterium
AACTCAATCTGGATGAACCGGTGACCATCGAGCCGATGCGGACTTTCCCGCTGCTCAAGGACTTGGTCACCGATGTCTCGTGGAACTACGAGGTCAAGAAGAAGATCAAGCCCTTCAAGCCGCGCAAGCCCGACGCTCCTGACGGCACATGGCGGATGAAGCAGGAAGATGTCGATCGCGTCCAGGAGTTCCGCAAGTGCATTGAATGCTACCTGTGCCAGGATGTCTGCCACGTGTTGCGCGATCACCACAAGCACGACGAGTTCATCGGCCCGCGATTTCTCATCCACGCAGCCCAGCTCGATATGCATCCGCTTGACACCGAGAACCGCATTGGCGACCTCAAAGCCCTCGACGGTGCCGGCGGGATTGGCTACTGCAACATCACCAAGTGCTGCACCAAGGTGTGCCCGGAGCATATTACGATTACCGATAACGCGATCATTCCTCTCAAAGAGCGTGTTGTTGACGAGTTCTACGACCCCGTCACCAAGCTCTTTCGCATGTTCAAGCCGCGAAAGAAGGGATGAGAAGCTTCCTGGGATTGGTTCGTTGCAATGCGCGGCACAGGTCAGATTGATTCGTGTTGCGCAATCACTCGCGCGCCGCTCGAATTGGTGAAGCTGTGTCATTCGATGCGTGTACTCTGGAAGATTACGATTGAACCGCAGGGCCGCCTGAGAGCACCTTGAATCAAAGACCGATATCGGAGTACAAACAAATCACGAATAGTTGCGGTGCAACTGCGCCCAGTAAGGCGTGATCTGCCCCCTGACTACCGCGACGCGTTCATGTTGAAATTTCGGGAAGTGCAGCATGCTGCGCGACGAGAGGAAGTTGGAAAAATTTTGACCATTGCTTGCAAAATGCGCATTTTCAAGTACTATTTGATTAATCAACTTTGGCCCCCGGAAGCCGGTCCAGTTTGAGCTTTGCTCGCTGGGCCGGTTTTTCTTTTGGCAAAATGTAGTGGATTTTCCCTGTTTTCTGGCGCACACTCGAAGTTGGTCGCACGTCTTTTCGCGGGGAGGCGGGGCACGCCCATTGTCAATGATCGAGGTTGAGAAAGAGAGACATGATGAAGATGGACCACGTTATATCGAAAACCCATACCCAAGCCGGCTTTGGTTTCGTTCTGGTTGCTGCGTTTCCCTGTTTAACCGCTGTTCAGTCTACGGCAGCCGACGGGGTCGTTCCCGTTGAAATCGTACTCGCTACGGGTGATGTTGTGCCCGGGGGCGAAATCGTTGAAATGTTGCAGCCACCGTTCACGAATTCGTTGGGCCAAGTTGGCTTGACTGGACAGTTCACAAATGGCGATCGCTTCGTATGGATTGACGACCAGGTCGTTTGGCGAAACAGCGATGACAATCGCAACACGCTCACCGGCTCAACATCCACCATGGGTATCGGCGATGGCGGTGAGTGGATGTATAACCCCAGCATCAACGGCAACGATGGCATCTATACTCACCTCGGGCCGCTTCTCATGCGTGGCGACCCCTCGCCCACGGTGCGCGACCAGTATGTCACCTTTACAAGCCGCCTGCAGATGCTGCCGGATTCCACGATGTTCTTCATCTCCGGCTTAAACCCGAATCAGGGCAGCACCTCGACGCTTGAGCGCATCATGTACCGCGTCGATCCCTCAGGCGAATTCACCCAGGTTCTACGTGCAGGTGACGAAGTTGATGACGGTGTGATTATTCGCACACCCAATGGCATCGGCTTTGATTACCAAATTTCCAATGGTGGGCGACATCACATCCACCGATTGCAGGAAGTCGGCTTCGCACCGTTTGACTTCGTGTACGTGGACAACACCGTTGCTGCGTATCGTGGCCACCCCGCGGACGATGACACTGACTGGAACCTCTTTCGCCTCGTATCGATCAATGAAAGCGGCAACTATGTATTCAGCGGGACGACAAGCGGCGGGCCGGCGGACAAACAGGAATATCTCGCAGCCAACGGTAACATCAAACTCCGTAGTGACAGTGTTATTGGCGGCCAGTGGGTACCGCCAGGCGCGACAATTTCCGCATTGTCAATCAATGATATGGATCAAGTTGCGTTCATCTGGCGGTGGGGTACGTCCGCGGAGCCGGAGGGTACTGTCTTCGTCGGTTCGCTACACAGTCTTACCACTGCTCAGCCGCTCTTCTCGATTGGTGATGCCGTCGATGTCAGTGGTGATGGCAACGCTGACACACTGGTTACGAACATCAACGCCTCGGCGATCGGCGGTCCGGCGATGGACTTCTCTATTCAGCCATGGTTGTACCTGAATGTCGACATGGAGCCACTCGGCGAAGGTGACCCGTTCTCTGCTATCGTGAAAGTCTGGCTCGGGTGCCCCGCTGACTGTGGGATCATTGATGGCGTCGTGAACGTGTCTGACCTGCTTGTTCTATTGAGCCAGTGGGGCTCGGCTGGGTCATGTGACATCAACCGCGACGGTGTCGTGAATGTATCCGACCTGCTGTTTCTGCTGTCGGCGTGGGGTGAATGTCCGCGATAACGAATCGGTCAACCCGTCTTGGATTAGTCGAGAGAATCGTTCGGGATTACACCGTACACTATGTTGTTTCTTTCCAAGCGTGAAACAGCAGGAGTGTATGCGTGCCCGAAGTGCAGCTATCTGCCGCGACAGCCAGCCAATCCCCGCTGGCGTCACCTGCGCAGACCATGATTGATGTTCAGGAAGTGACACGGCGATACGGCCAGACCCTTGCGGCTGATCGTGTCTCGTTTCAGGTTGCAACAGGTGAGATTGTCGGCTTTCTCGGCCCCAATGGTGCAGGCAAGAGTACCGTGCTGAAAATGATCTCTACATGGTTGCCTCCCACCACCGGCACGGTGGCTGTGGCAGGCCATGATGTACAGCGCCAGTCGCTGGCGGTCAGACGAACGCTTGGTTACCTGCCCGAACACAACGCCATGTACGAGACCATGCGCGTGGATCGATTCCTTCGCTTCATGGGCGAGATCCGCAGCATGTCCGGAGGGTATCTTGCCAGCCGTATCGAATGGGTGGTGGATAAATGCACCCTGGCGGATGTGATGCGCAAGCGCGTCAACCAGTGCTCGAAGGGATATCGCCAGCGTATCGGTCTCGCTGCAGCGCTGCTGCATGATCCCAAGGTGATTCTGCTCGACGAGCCCACACACGGCCTTGACCCGCTTCAGGTGGTCGCCTTTCGAGATTTCATTCAGGAGTTGCGTCCGGGACGGGCAATTCTCTTCAGCAGCCACATCCTTGCTGAAGTTATGGCCATTTGCGAACGACTTCTCATTATCAATCATGGCAAATTGCTCGCTGATGCAACGGTGGCGGAGCTTCGTGCCGAGGCGGAAAGGGACGACTGCACGCTTGAGCAAGCGGTACTGAAAATTGTCACACGGGAGCAGCGCGCATGAATGTCAGTAATGCCCTAACGCCGATGCAAATGATCGGCGGTATCTGTGTCATCGCTCGCCGCGAATTGGCGGCTTATTTCGACTCCAGTATCGCCTACGTCTACACCATCGCTTTTGTGGTGTTGGCCAACTCCATCTTCATGAACGAGTTTTTTCTCACCGGCACGGTCGATATGACTGGTTTTTTCGACATGCTTCCGCTGTTGCTGGTGGTGTTTCTTCCTGCGGTCACGATGCGGCTCTGGGCAGAGGAACGCAAGAGCCGCACGATTGAACTACTGCTGACGCTGCCGATTCGGCCATCACAAGCCGTCATTGGCAAGTTTCTCTCAGCCCTTGGATTGTTCGCACTATTTCTCATCGGATCGTTGCCGATCGTCATCATGCTGATGTCGCTCGGTTCACCGGACCTGGGGTTGATCGCTTCCGGCTATTTTGGCGCCGTGCTGTTTGGCGCAATGTTTCTTGCCTTCGGCATGTTTCTCTCGGCACTGTCAGGAGACCAAATTGTTGCGTTTGTCAGCAGCGCTATCCTGGGCTTCGCTCTTGTTTTGACCGGTGATGGCCGGGTGGTTGCGGTACTTGACGGGCTGTTTCCAGCTCTCAGTGTTGGAACGATTCTTTATGAGCACGTCTCGGTTATGCCACATTACGATGCATTTGTCCGTGGCGTGGTTCAATTGAGTTCACTGGTGTACTTCGGCATGTTCACTGTTCTGTTTCTTTGGCTCAATGCCATCGTGCTTGAGCGGAATCGGGTGTAATCCATGCGTGTGCGCGATGTCATTCTGGTACTCTTTGGCGGGGCATTGCTGCTGCTTATTGCCGTCTTTGCTGGAAGAATTGCTGAGCACTACCAGCGTGACTTGCCCGGCGCTCGCACTGAGTTGGCCGCTGTGAAGGTGACGCAGATTGACGATGCCATGCGCAAACAGCTTCGTGATTTGCAGCATGATGTACTCATTACCTATTACATCAGTGACCGGCAGAACATGCCTTCTGATATGCGCCGCATCGAGCGCGATGTGACCGATCTGCTCGAAGCGATGCGGCGTGCTTCTGACGGGCGGCTGAGTTACCAGATTGTTGACCCTGACTCGCAACCGGAACTTGTCAGCCATGCTGCGCATCAGCGCGTTGCGCCGTTTCGGGTTCGCAGTGTGATGCGCGATTCCTACACTGAACGCACGGTCTGGTCCACACTGCACATTGCCTACGGCCCGCATGAAGCGGCAGTGATCAACGGCGTGGTGCCCGATCATCTCCCCAAACTCCAGGCGATGATTGGCGGACAGCTCGATCAGAAAGATGAACCTCGCTCACCGGTCTTCGGCCTTGCAGCATCACAGGCGTACCGCGCGTTGACACAATGGCTCCAGAATACCGGCCGCGTGGTGAACGTGGACATGCTCAGTGATGAGCCGATTCCCAATGAGATTGATGTTCTGTTCTGGATGGACCCCGGCCCGGTCGATGCGCGAACAGTGCGAAAGCTACGAGATTTTCTTGACTCCGGACGAAGTGCAATCATTGCTGGCAGTAAACACGCGGTGGTGGAGCGGCAAGCCAATGTGATGGAACTTCAACCGACGGGTTACGATGCCGAGTTGCTGCTTGCTCCTTTTGGTTTGCGGCCGGTATCAGGACTGGTTCTTGATGAAACTTCGCAGACGGTGCCGGGCGATGTCGCACCAATGCCAGCGCGCTTTCTAGTGCGGTGCATACCGCCGAACCAGGACTTCCGTGAGATGCACGCGTTGCCCAACGGGCACTTTCTCTTTGCAGCGCCGACGCCGTTGGAGTTGGACGCTGAAGTGCTCGCTGAGCAGGGGTACTCGCCGACGGTCCTGGCGACGACCTCAGATCGCACGCGGGTCGGCGACATGGTCTACGGTGAAGTCAACCTGGCTGCTTCGCGATTTCACGATGGTGACTCAGTTCCGAAACTACCTTTGATGGTCTGGCTCAGACCGCAGGAAGCGTGGAGCGGGTCGCTTGTTGTGTGTGCTGCATCCAGCCCATTTCGCGATGGTGCATTTACTGCAGGCAACTTTGCTCATCGCCGACTTGTGGATGTGCTGACACAAACGCTCGCTTCCGACGAACGGTTGGTGATTCATCGTGGCGGATGGCAGCGGGCTGAACCTCTGCCGGAATTGTCTGTGGCGCAGCGCATGATCTGGCGCGTGGTGTGTATCGGTGGGCTTCCGTTGGCGATGTGTCTGCTGCTGGTGCGGCGAAGTTTGTTCCGAGTCAAACTGCCGCGATTTGATCGGCGTGCTTGGCCATGGAAAACTACCGCGATCGGGGGCGGCCTGCTTCTTGTTGCCACCAGTGCGGTTGCAGTCATACCCGCCTGGCGAGTTGATGTCACAGCTGATGGTGTCAACCGACTTGCTTCACAGTCAAAGACCCTCGTTCAGTCCGGTTCGCAGCGGGAAACGATTGACGTGACCCTGATCTTCTCGCGCACGCAGAACTTGCCGCCGCAACTGCGCCATCACGTACGTCAGCTTGCCGCCACACTTGACGAATTTCGCCATGCTGGGGCGTCAATGAATGTCCAGTGGCTTCACCCGGAAGACCTCGACACGGCGCAACGTGAGACACTCGAGGCCGATGGCATTCAAGCGGGGCGGTTCACGACGCGCGATGAAGATCGCACAGTTGTCCGTACGGTGTACAGCACGCTGCAAT
Organism: Phycisphaeraceae bacterium; assembly: GCA_003562195.1. Taxonomy (GTDB): domain Bacteria; phylum Planctomycetota; class Phycisphaerae; order Phycisphaerales; family SM1A02; genus PWVT01. The sequence goes on from PWVT01000052.1 coordinate 6,118, forward strand.
TGCAGGCAAACGGTTCGACAGAACTGCTGCACTTCCCCGACCGTCGCTCATTTGAGCATCTTGAGTTTCGAGTGGCCTTCGCGCTGTGGCGGTTGCAGACCGGGCGCCGACCGCACATCGCCTTTGCTGCTGACGTGCCACGGTTGTCAGCGGCAGAGGCCTATCACGATTTCCAACAGCGGAGTTTGCTCGCGCCTTCAGGGACGGATGTGTACAGCCGCGCGCGAACAGTACTTGAGCATGCAGATTTCCGCGTCACACACATCAATCCGCGCAGCCCGGATTTACCCGAGGACGTGGATTTGATCATTTGGATGCAGCCGCGCCGAAACATCCTGCCCATGCTCGATCTTACTGTCCGTGCGCTTCATGAAGGCGTGCCGGTCATGATGGCGGTGCAGCACTACAACATGCAGGCACGACAGTACCGCGGGGCGGAGTTCGAGACAGTCTATTGGCCACAGCCACAGGTACCCGATGTGCACCTGCATTACTTACCAGAGCTTGGTGTGCGCCTGGTCCGCGAGGTGCTCTTCGATGATTTGAGTGGCCAG
>PWVT01000099.1 GCA_003562195.1 Phycisphaeraceae bacterium
CCATCGGCGCTTCCGGTGCTCGTGTGCTCACCACGCTGCTGCACCAACTTGTTCGCACCGGCGGCAAGCGCGGCATCGCGTCGCTCTGCCTCGGCGGCGGCAATAGTGTGAGTATGCTCGTGGAGCGCGCGTAGATCGTTCGAATGAAACGTCGTGCTATTTACACGCAACGCCTGTGGGTTGCGCGCTGTTGTATGAGCTGCCGGGGACATTGCGGCGACAGGCGTTGACACTGATACATGTCAGCGTGCCATCGCGCTCTCGACGCCAGAGCGCTGCTGCACTTGTGTCGCCGGTGACAAAGTATTCCGTCTGTGACGAGTCTTGCCGCAACGTGACGGGTTCAGCTCCATGCTCTTGTGGCACTGATTGGCCGGATGCGAGGACGATGGCCATGAGAACGCTCGGCACCACGCCGCATGCATATCCGATGAAAAACGATGAGCGGTTTGGGTACTTCATGGCCTCACTTCCTTTGTTCATGCGTTTCTCGAAGCGGTGTGATGTTTCTGAATATCCAGTTCGCTGACGATCACGAGCAGTTCATCCACGCGATGCGCACAGGTGTGACGTTGCGTGATCGCTGATCGACCACGGTGGGCGATGTCGTTCACTGCATCCGGGTCTGTCATGAGCGCGTCAAGTGCATCCTTGATGGCTTGGCCATTCTCACATGACAGGTAGTCCTGGCCGGCGGTGAACAGGCCGTCTGCATCATGCCAGGGTGAACAGAGCAGCGGGCACCCGCAGGCGAGCGCTTCAACCATGAACGGCGACACCACGCCGGGCAACATGTGCACAGTACGTCTGCGCGGCAAGTGAACTGTGGCGCGGTATCGCGACAATGCACGCGGAAGATTGTGGTTTGCCAGCCATCCGCCGTGTTCAATGTCCGCATGGGCCAGCAGATCGCGCACCGGTTCCGGGTACGCAGCGCCATAGGTCTTGACCGCGCGATGTGCGCGCAGCGAGGGCTGAATCAACAGCGTGTTCAGTTCTTCAACGCGCTCACGTCCGTCTGCCCGGTGCCAATTGCTGACAAACAGAACATCCCCAAGCGTACCTCGCTGTTGGTGTCCAGTGGTGTATTCAATCCGCCGAAGATCCGCAGCTGGATGCCACGTCCATGCACGCCTGGCGTATCGCCCGGTGATGTACGCATCACGCACGAAATTTGCACCTGCAAGCACGCCATCGTAGTTGGCAGTATTACGAAGCGCAGCAGAACGTGGATCGGTGATGATGCAGTGCCGCGTATCATGAAGCAACGCACGATATGTTCCGTGTACGCTGCGATGTGTGCCAATGCGTTCAATAAGCAGTGGGTTGATCCAGTCCTGCACAATCACGAGATCGGCGTTCGCAAGCACATGATCGAGCTGCACTGAATGAAGGTCGTAGAGCACGATGCGTCGAGCAATTTCCGGGAACGCTCTGAAAAATTCAATGCTTGCCTCATGGCCGTGGCGGGCAGTAAGGTTGCGTCGTGACCAGTTGTCGTACTGTTCATACACCGTGACCTCGTGGCGTCGATGCAACAACTCCGAAACAATGCCTCGAAGAAAATGCGCGACCGGATTGTTCCAATCGGAAATCAGCGAGTGATAGAACAACGCAATGTGCACGCAGGTGCCTCCACAGCATCATCAAATTGCGGCATTAACAGCATCACACTGAGGTTGGTCTTTTGCGACTGGCCTCGGTGATGCAGCCAATACCCGGTTGTAGATGTCGGCATACGCGCGGGCCATGCGTTCAGCGGTGAATTGCAAGGCCCGAGTGCGCGACAACGATGCAAGGCGGAGTCGTTCTTGAGGAGTTTTGATCAGAGCCGTCAATTCGTGCCGTAACGTATCGGCATCATCTGGGGGGGCGAAGACTGCGGCTTCATCCCACACTTCGCGAAGACTGGGAATATCGCCTAACGCAAGTGCACAGCCGGCTAATGCTGCTTCGAGTATCGAAAGGCCGAACGGCTCATACCGCGCGGGTAATGCGTAGATATCCGCTCGGCTCATCCATTGCCGCATGTGCATCGAGGGGAGCATGCCCAGCAGACGCGCATTCAACGTCGGTGCAGCAGCAAACCGTCCAGGGTGTTGCAGTGGGCCGGCTACGTAGACCGGCCAACATAAATTGGCCGCGGCTTTGTCGAGTGTTGCAAGGTTCTTCGCTTCATCCCACAAACGGCCGGATGACAGCACAAACGGATGCTTGGCCCCGGGAAGAAACTTTGATGTGGTGCGGCCGTTCGGGATGATGTACGGCTGGTGAGGCAGTTCATACAGTCGAGTTATGGTCTGGCCCATGGCGCGCGAGGGCACGACCACAGCATCCGCAGCGTGCAGCGCTTGCGCAACAATATCGCGATAGTGCTTCCATCGCGCGGGCAATGGCGTACGCCTCACTGCCTCCCACCATGATTGTGCGCATGAATGAGCTGCGACAACCACCGGCACAGCCCATGGCAGCGTCGCGTGCGCGTAATGATTGAGGTGAATGACATCCGGCTGCACAGTATCACGAAGCTGCAGCAGCCAGTGGCTGGCTTTGCGCACATCGTCCCATGGTTCGTGCATCCACTCGAGCTTGAATTCGCTTGGATACAACGTCGCATTCTCAAGCTGAGCAGCGTCGCGCTGCTGATCTGCTGTCATGCCTCGCCCGAGTGTGGCGATGGCGACCTCAATCCCATAGTGTTCCAGTGCCGCGACCAACTCCATTGAAAAGGTCCATACACCTCCAATGGTGTCCGTCGTGAGAAGAATCTTCATGTCGTTCGGTCCATGAATGACAATACGTCATGTTTCAGCAAGTTCATGGCGCGTACGATGTCTTGCCGATTCAACGTTCGGCCGCACCGCCATTAGGCTCAAGTCGTCAGAGTACGGTTTAAGATAGATGCACCTGAGCCGTTCGCCCATAGGTAGGACGATTCATTCGTCGCGCATGACAGTAGCACTGAGCAGTTCCCGCGATGAGCAGTCCGCCCTAGGGTGTTGAACTCGCAGTCGTTTCAAAGCCCGCGCGCATCACGGCAATGAGCATGTCAACTTCTGACTCAGTCATCGGCGTGGACAGCGTGGCGGTGCAGGTGTTGATGATCATGCAGCCGCTGTCGAAGATGTGGTTGAGCAGGTGCGCGAGGCGGTGTTTCTCCTCGGCGTTGAGGTACGCTTCACGGTAGTTCCGCGGCGGCTGCGCTTTCATGTGCACGCGGAACATCGATCCCGTGCCGGTGACGCACGCCGCGATACCCGTCTCGCGGATCGCGTTGTTGATCCCCTGCATGGCGCGCTCGGCGAGCGTGTTGAGGCGCGTAACCGCCTCGGCGTCGAAGTTTTCCATCGCGGCCAGGCCGGCGGTGATCGAGATCGGGTTGGCGGAGAACGTGCCGGAGTGCGGAAAGAGCAGCTTGCCCTCTCGCCGCGGGTTCATGACATCCAGCACATTGCTTCGGCCGGCGACCGCGCCGATCGGGAAGCCGCCGCCGATCATCTTGCCCATCGCGGTCAGGTCGGGGGTCAGGTCGTAACGGGATTGAAGCCCGCCGTACTCCGAGCGGAAAGTGATCACCTCATCCAGCACGAGCAGCGCGCCCGTGCGCGTCGTCCAGTCACGCAGCGCCCGGACGAACTCCGTGTCGGCCGGGTTCAGACCGGCCCGATGCGGCATGAGGTCGAGCAGCACGCAGGCCAGTTCATCGGCGTGCTTCTCCAGAATGGCGATCGCGCGCTCGGGGTCATTGAACGGAATAACCACGACGTCTTGAAGCGTCGATTTCGGCGTGCCCCGGACGAGCGGCACGCTGTTGGGGTGATTCGCATCGCCCCAGTTGGAAGGGTCTGGCGCCTGGCTCACTTCTGCGTAGTCGTACACGCCGTGATAGGCGCCTTCGACCTTGGCGATTTTCGTTCGGTTGGTGTAGGCGCGAGCCGCTTTGAGCGCGACCATGATCGCCTCGGTGCCGGAGTTCACGAAGCGGAGTTTTTCGAATGAAGGCGATCGCGCACAAAGGTGTTCTGCAAACCGAACTTCGATTTCGGTCGCCAGGGTAAACGCCGTGCCGCGCGCGAGCTGCGCGCTGACGGCTTCGATAATTTTCGGACAGGCGTGGCCGTGGATGAGCGAAGCCATGTTGTTGGCGAAGTCGATGCGCTCCACGCCGTCGAGATCGGTCACGCGGCAGCCGCGGGCGAAGTCTGCGTAGATCGGATGAGGATCGCGCAGGACGGTGTTGCGGCTCACGCCGCCCGGCAGCACCCTGAGCGCGCGGGCGTAAAGTTCCGCGCTCTTGCTCGTCGCGGCTGGGGCGGGGATCGCGGATGCGCTGGTCGTCTCAGACATTGGAGGTGGGCTCCGCAATGGGGAGGAGTTGTGCGCCGGTGCGCTCCTGAACCGTGTCAAAGTCGACGCCCGGCGCGAGTTCGACGAGTTGGAAACCCTCAGGCGTCACCGCGATGACCGCGAGGTCGGTGTAGACCCGGTTGACGACACGCAGGCCCGTCAGCGGATAAGTGCACGACTCGACCAGCTTCGGAGCGCCATCCTTCGTGCAATGCTGCGTGATGACGAAGATGGATTTCACGCCGGCGACGAGGTCCATCGCGCCGCCCACGGCGGGGATATCATCCGGTCCGCCGAGCGACCAGTTCGCCAGATCGCCATTTTGAGAAACCTGCAGCGCGCCGAGCACGCACAGGTCAAGATGCCCGCCGCGGATCATCGCGAAGCTGTCGGACTGGTGAAAGTACGAGGCGCCCGGCTTCGTGGTCACCTGTCGTTTGCCGGCGTTGATCAACTCCGGGTCACCCTCGCCCGGTTTCGGCGACGGCCCCATGCCGAGCAGGCCGTTCTCGGTGTGATAAATGAGTTCGCGTCCTTCGGGCACGAAGCGCGCGACGAGTTCCGGAATACCGATGCCGAGGTTGACGTAGGAGCCGTCAGGGATGTCCTGGGCCACGCGTCCGGCCATCTCCTCGCGGGACCAGCCGATGCTGTTTTGCGTTTCGGTCATGGGTAGGTCGCTCCCGCTGCCACCAGTTCCGATTCGTGCGCGGGGTTCGGCACGTGCGTCACGTGATCCACGAAGATCTCCGGCGTGATGACCGCCTCGGGATCAAGTTCGCCCGGCGAGACGAGCTCCGCTGCCTGCACGATCGTGACCTGCCCCGCCATGGCCATGATCGGCGAGAAGTTTCGCGCGGTCTTGTTGTAAACGAGGTTGCCGTGCGTATCCGCGCGTTTGGCTTTGATGAGCGTAAAGTCGGCCGTCAGCCCGTACTCCAACAGGTAATCGCGATCGTGAAACCGACGCGATTCCTTGCCATTGGCCAGCGGGGTGCCGACGGCCGTGGGCGTATAGAACGCGGGAATGCCCGCGCCGCCGGCCCGGATGCGCTCGGCAAGCGTGCCCTGCGGCACGAGTTCGAGCTTGGTCTTGCCACTGCGGTAGAGATCCGGAAACACCGTCGAGTTCGCCGTACGCGGGAACGAGCAGATCATCTTCGACACGCGGCCGGCCTTGAGCAGCGCGGCTAGGCCGACCTCGCCGCTGCCGCAGTTATTGCTGATGACCGTCAGGTCTCTCGCGCCCTGATCGATGAGCGCGTGGATGAGTTCGATCGGGCTTCCCGCCTCGCCGAACCCGCCGATCATGACGGTCGCGCCGTCAAAGACCTCCGCGACCGCTTCCGTCACATTCGCCCTGGTCTTGTCGATCACCGCTGCGCGCTCGAACTGACCGGTGCGGCACCGGGTTTCTTCACCCGGCTGTAGTCGAACAGTCCAGCTTCGTCGAACAGCACGCGATCTTCATAATCATCGAACCAGAGCGCATCGGGATTTCGGCCGACGATGCAGACCTTGCCGCGATCCGGCGCGGGGCCGGCGTTGCGCAGGATCTTGAAGATCACCACGCCGTTCTCGCTGCCGGCAAGGCCGGGGATCGGCTTGTTCGTCACCGCATTGACTTCGGTCTTGCCCTTGTAGTGCGTGATCGAAAGCCGCGCGTGCGTCTCCACGCCGGACAATCCCTTCTGAGATTCATTCAGGATGTTCCAGGCGGTCTCGATCGGCACGTTGAATGCGCGGTAGGCGACAATGTCGCGGCCGCAGAAGAAGTAATGATTCTCAGCGCCGGCACGCTTGATTTCCCGCTGCATGATGCGCAACGCATCGGGATCATCGTTGATTCCCTTGATGATCGGCGTCTGGTTCTCAACCGTCAGCCAGCCGCGCGAGACGAGATTGCGCATCGCCTTGCCGGTCTCGGGCACCCACTGTTTGAATCCCTGCGCACTTTCGATGTAGTTGCCGTCGTCATCTTTCTGCAGGAACTCATCGGGGTGCTCGAAGTGGATCATCATGTGCAATCCGACTTCGGGATAGGTTTCGTGGAAGCGGTCGAGCATGGCGAGGAACGCATCGTCGAACCGCTGCGGGTAGAACGCCATCTCCTTCGTGCCGATGCGGATCGATTCGATACCGCACTCAGCGAGCGCGGCCAGCCACGCGCCGAGTTTGGCGTTGTTGAGCACCATCGGGTCTCCGCCGGAGAGCAGAATCTCTCGCAGCTTCTCGCGGCCGCCTTCGGGGTGTATGCCGCCGTTTCGCGCGACGGCGTCGTTGTGCTGGCGAATGTATTCGGTGATCTCGGG
>PWVT01000039.1 GCA_003562195.1 Phycisphaeraceae bacterium
CGCGTGGATGATGTCAGCCCGACCGGCCACATTGCAAGCTCGGCGATGGAAAATGCTGAATTGCCCGATGCCCCGCCGCAAATGAATGGCAGCGATGATCCGCCACTGATCGACACCTCGCCGACAAAGGCCCTCCGCCGTGAACTCGAAAGGGCGTGGGTGGATGAATAGGTCAGCGTACGCTTTGAATAAAGGCCAGCATTGCATCGAGCAGTTCCCCCAACTGTGCAGATGACTCCTGTTCGTTCGGAAGCGGATTCGGCGTATTGAAGATGTGATCTGCGTCAGAAATGAGCCGTAACTGTGCGTTGTCCCCCGCCGCTTCAGTAATGCGATGCGCAGCACTCGGTGACACCGTCGCGTCATCCTCACCATGGATCACCAGCAGCGGGCAACGGATCCGTCCAGCCATCGCAATCACATCGTGGTTTTCAGGATCGTCAAGTTGCTGACGAAGGAACGCGCTACCAACGCGCAACGTCTGACCGGTGCGCGATGACGGTGAGTCGATGAATCCTTCGTCCAGCAGACGCTGTGAATCTTCTTCGCTCAGCGAATTGCAGGTGTCTGGTGCGGCTGCGGTGATCACAGCCGCCAGTTTCGGAAAATCGGGATCATCACCATGACGACCAGCGGTCAACATCGCGGTCACGCCGCCGCGCGAGTGGCCGAAGAGGAAGATCGGCACGCTGGCAACTGGTTCTGGCAGTACTCCGCCTCCTGCCGAGGGTCCTTTGCCGCATGCCGCCATAACTACCGCGCGCAAATCAAACACCTGCTTATTCCACGTATCCTGCTCGAACAACTCCGGCTTCTCGAATGTCTCGATCCGATTGGTCATGCCACTGTGGCTGAAATTGAAGCGAATCGCGATCATGCCGGCCTCCGTCAGTCGAATGGCGATGCGCTGGATCATGCCGTAATCCTTGTAACCTTTGAAGCCGTGGACGATGATCACCACGCCACGCGGCGCACCAGTCGGGATGTGCGTGTTGCCGAGAATCGGCTGGTTGTCGGCTCCGGGAATGCTCCAGTCGTGAACGGACATCGGCTCTCACTTCAATCGCTTGATTACCGCATCTGCAAACTCGCTCGTACCAAGCGAACCACCGAGGTCGCGTGTTTTCTCACCTGCGATCAAACTCGCGTTGTACGCATCGCGGATTCGATTCGCTGCATCCTTGCACGTTGCATCGTCCCTCGTTCGGGCAATGTGCCGCAGCATCATCACGCCACTCATCAACAGCGCGAGTGGGTTGGCAATGTTCTGGCCAGCAATATCCGGCGCGCTGCCATGCACGGCCTCGAACACGGCGTTCGTCTCGCCGAAGTTCGCCCCTGGCGTCACGCCCAGGCCGCCGACAAGCCCGGCACACAGGTCGGAGATCACATCGCCGTAGAGGTTCTCGCACAGGATCACATCGAAGTATTTCGGGTCCTGCACAATGCGCATGCAGCCGGCGTCGATGATGACCTCCTCGTACTCCAAATCGAACCCGCCCTTCTTGTGTTCATCGCGGGCACAGTCGAGGAACAGGCCGTCGCTGAGCTTCATGATGTTCGCCTTGTGAAACACTGTGACCTTCTTGCGACGCTGATCGGATGCAAACTTGAAGGCAAACTTGGAGATCCGCCGACAGGCGTCTTCCGTCGCCACTTTCAATGATGTGACCACGCCCTTACTGATGACATTTTCGATGCCGGAGTACAGTCCCTCCGTGTTTTCGCGAACGACGATGAGATCGACATCGTCGTATCGCGTCGGCACCCCATCCATCGACCGCACCGGGCGAACCGCACCGTACAGATTGAGTTTCTTCCGCAATGCCACATTGATTGAAGAGAATCCCCCGCCGATCGGGGTAGTGCAAGGGCCTTTGAGGGCGATGCCGTGTTCGAGAATGGCGTGCGTGGTGTCGTCCGGCAGCACGTTGTCGGCGCCGCGCTCCAAGGCCGCCACCCCGGCATGGCGTTCGGTCCACTCGATGTTCGCGCCGGCAGCGTCGATGATGCGTTGTGTGGCCTCGGCGACTTCCGGGCCGATTCCATCTCCTGGGATCAATACTACTTTGTGTGTCATAAGTTGATCGATTGTAGTGATTTTGCAGCGGTTCTTCGCGACTGCCATAACTTTCTGGTACTTCAATCATCAGAGCAGCGAATTCCAGTCTGCATTGGAGCGGTTGCGTGTGTTCTTGACACAGATGGGCACAAAACATCACGCTGACAACAGGATTCCCTTTCCGCACGAACCAGCATTGTCCACTGCATCGATGCATCGACATCCTCACATCAAAAACCCTCGTCCTCTATCTATGGTCCAACGGCAACGGTGGCGCGCGCACGCGAGCACTGCCGGGGCTGAGACACTGCGAATACAGTGGTTAAATAGTTTTCTTTTCTTCGTTTTTCAGCACGCGCCGTGGCGCAGATGCGCGCCCAAGTGCGCATCATTGCTCACTGCTGCCTTGACTCGCCTGCACCGCGCCCGGACGATATCGCCATGACACAGCCGGGCACATTGCACATCGACACCGTCATCTTCGGCGGCGGAGCAGCCGGGCTGTGGCTGCTTGATGAACTCACCCGTCGCAATCGCCCCGCGCTACTCCTGGAAGCCCACGATCTCGGCTCAGGCCAGACCGTCGCCTCGCAGGGCATCATCCACGGCGGCCTCAAGTACACCCTCAGCGGCATGCTCACCGGCTCAGCCCAATCCATCCGTGACATGCCCCTGCTCTGGCGGCGCGCTTTGGCAGGAGAAATCACACCGAATCTCTCAAAAACCCGCCTCCGTGCCGAGTTTTGTCACCTTTGGCGCACAAAAACCATCAGTTCGAAACTCGCCATGATCGGTGCTCGCGCGGGGCTGCGCATCGCCCCAAAGAAGCTCGACACCGAAGAACGGCCCCCTGCTCTCGCCACATGCCCCGGTACAGTCGCCCGACTGGATGAACAGGTCGTTGATCCCGCCAGCTTCATCGCCGACCTTGCCTCGCAACACGCCCGCCGCCTTTTACAAATTGACGTCCGGCACGGCCTGGAGTTCGTCACAGACCGCGACCACACTGTCCAGACCATTCGCCTCATCAACCCCGAAACCGGCGAACCACTCGACGTGCTACCCCGAACCGTCGTCTTCCTTGCTGGCTCCGGGAACGCCTCGCTCCGCGAAGCCGTCGGCCTGCAATCCAGCGCCATGCAGCGGCGACCGCTTCACATGGTGCTTGCCCGCGGCGAACTGCCCACGCTCAACGGCCACTGCGTTGATGGGTCCTCCACTCGTCTGACCATCACCACCGCGCGGGACTTTGCCGACCGCACCATCTGGCAGATCGGCGGCCAGATCGCTGAACGCGGCACCGAGTTGGACACACCCGAGTTGATCCAACACGCCAAAGCCGAACTCGCTGACGTTCTGCCCGGCGTGGACTTCAACGGCGTCGAATGGGCGACGTACCGTGTTGATCGGGCCGAAGCCGCTGCGGGTGGCCGCCGCCCTGAACACGTGAGTCTGATGCAAGAAGGCAATGTCATCACCGGCTGGCCAACCAAACTCGCGCTGGTGCCTGCGTTGGTTGAGGCCGTTGTCACTGTATTGCCGGAGTGTCAGGAAGCACCGTCAATCTCGCCGGATCACCCCCTTGCAGACCGCCGCTGGCCTCGCCCAGTCGTGGCTGCCCCACCCTGGGAGAATGCACAATGGTTCCCCGGCAATTAGGCACAACGCGATTCCAACTCAGCCCGATCGGTTTTGGTGCGTTCAAGATCGGCCGCAACGAGAAGATCAAGTACGACCAGCCGTATCCGCTGCCGAGTGATCAGCAGGTGGCTGCGCTGCTCGATGGCGTGCTGGAACTGGGCATCAACTACATCGACACCGCACCGGCCTACGGCATCAGCGAACATCGCATCGGAGCGGCACTCGGTGACCGCAACGACGAGTTCATCTGTTCGACGAAGATCGGTGAACGGTTTGAGAATGGCCGCTCGCACTATGACTTTTCAGGCAAAGCGATTGTCCAAAGCATTGCGCGAAGCTGCGAACTGCTCAAGCGCCAGCGGCTGGACATTGTGTTCATTCATTCCGATGGCCGCGACATGAAGATCCTCCAAGAGACCGACGCAGTCGCGACGCTGCACTCACTGCGCGATGAAGGTGTGATCGAAGCGATCGGTTTTTCCGGCAAGACCATCGACGGCGCACAACACGCGCTGGATTGGGCCGATGCGATCATGGTGGAATACCACCTTGACGACCGCTCTCATGAGGTGGTCATAGCTGAGGCGCATGATGCAGGTGTGGGCGTGGTGGTGAAGAAGGGCTTGGCTTCGGGCAGGTTGCCCGCTGCGGAGGCGATCAAATTCGTGATGCGCAACCCCGCAGTCACCAGCATGGTCATCGGCGGCCTCAACCTCGAGCACATCCGCGCCAACGTGCGATCCCTCTCGGGCTGACCATCGAATCCGCCTTTGTTTCGTATGTGTCCTCGCCCGGTGAGACGTGCGGTGCACGGCGTTGCGTATCTATTTCCTTTCGCCTGCGGATGCAGGAGTTTAGAACGCACATTGTTGGCGGAGTTTTTCCACGGTGATGCTGGCAATGGATTTACCGGTGAAGACATCGGTGTGCGTGTCGATGTTCAGTGCGGGTGGGCAGCGCATGAGGATGATGGGGATGTTCTGTTCTGTGAATCGCATTCGGTTGAGGTGGCCGTACATGGTGTGCACGGTGTCGAACTGTGGTTCTTCATAGCCGAAGTCCACGAGAGACTGGGCGAGATCGCTGAACAGTGCGTCGCTGAGAAGACGCAGGTGCAGTTTGACATCCGCATCAAGCTGGCCTGCGGCGGCGCGGCCCATGAGCAGCGATTCACAGCCGATTTGTTCCAGCGCGGTCATGAGCTCTTCTGCGATTCGAAGAATGTCGCGGCGTGAGGCGTGATACTCGGCATCACCCATGGATTGCATTGCCATGGCTTGCGCGTGCTTCCGCACGGCACTGTGGCTGGGCAGGGTGCTGTGGGCGAGATTGAGCGCATCGGCGGCTTGGTGAATGGCATCGTGGATGCGATCGGCTTTGCCGGCCTCGATCAAGGTGGCAGAGTGTTGAGCGATGCGGTCGCGATCAGAATCCTGCGGCGAGTGTGCCATGGTTCAAGCGAGCGACGTGCTTACCAATTTTGCGTCAAAAACATTTGCTGCTGACGAGGACGCGGCTGGCGGAGCATATGGACCGGGCCTGGTGCGGACCAGATGGTCCACGATGCATCTGCAGGGTGCAGGGTGAAGAAGAGTTCCCAAAGGTCAAAGCCATCTGCAGTGATGAGGTACGCTGTGCCGTTGAGGTGAAAGTCCGCCTCGGCTTCGGCTTCTGCGATGAAGAGCATGCCTGCATCGCGCCCGGCGATGGAGAGCTGTTCGGCAAGGCGTTCGAGCAGAGTGGTGAACTCTTCGTGTCGGCAGCGGCTGTGGTTGCGCAACTTACCGATGGCGATGGTGATCTCCGACTTGTCCTGCCGAGCGTCGTTGATGGCAGAACGCTGGCTGAGGATTTCAATCAACTGTGCAGCACCTTGATCGACGATCGGAGGGCGCGGCCGTGGCGGCATGGTTTGGGCAAGTTCAGCGGCAGCGGCTTCGCCGTACTCAGCGGCTGCAGCATTGATGATGATGGAATCCGAAGATTTTTTTTCGGCTGAAACAGGCGTTTCGGCTCGCTCAGTGGGTGTTGACGCGCAACCGCTGCCAATGAGCAGAAGCACGAGGCCCAAGATAGTGAGATGCACGATGCTTCGACCCCAGCATATGGAATGGAACATGGTCATGTACATGAAATTTCCGTCCTTGCGTCCGGTGATGTTATCGGTTGGAGCATTCTGCAACAGCACGCCGATGTGCTCCTTCTCAATAGACACGTAAACACGGAGTGACTTCCATTATGTCCAAGACACAACTCATCGAGGGAATCCAGCAGATCAATCAGTCCGCTCGTCACGATTGGCTGTGCCTGTTTGATGTGTCGGCATTAAAACGGTACCTAGATCACCTGCATTGGCAACTTGAGCCGCGAGGCCGGGGCAGCGTGTGGGTCCGTGAGGGCGAGACGCCGGCGATCCTGACACGTCAGCCACCGGACTGATTGGGGGTTAGTCGTTGTCGTTCTCTTCCAATTTCTGCCCTGCCTCAGCCCTGGTTCGATCATCCGGGGCGCTGCGCTGCTTGAGGGCGATGACCTGATCGTAGCGGCGCTTGACCATGCGTAATTCCAGCAATGACCGCACACGGGTGAGCAGTTCCAGCTTGTTGACCGGCTTGGTGATGAAATCATTGGTACCGCACTCGACGGCACGCTCGAAATCGCCGACTTCATGCAGGGCGGTGACCATAATGATGATCGTATCGCGCGTGGCGGGGTTGCTCTTCACCTTCTGGCACAGCTCAAAACCAGACATGCGCGGCATCATGACATCAAGCAGAATGAGGTCGGGACACTGGCGCTCGATCATCTCGGCTGCTTCAACGCCATCCTGAGCAGTGCGAATCTCACAGGGCAGATCCTCAAGGTAGGCGTGCATCAGCTCAAGGTTCTGCAGGTTGTCATCCACAAGCAGGATCATGGCGTCGGAGAGGTC
>PWVT01000060.1 GCA_003562195.1 Phycisphaeraceae bacterium
CATATGTTCGTGACGCTATGGAGTTAGCCATGATGACCACCACAACGATGGAAATGTCGGTCGATCACTTTGAATCGATCTACGCGGAAGCCGATGGCAACCCGTCGCGCGTGCCTTGGGCGGATGAGCGGCCGAGCCCGTCACTGGTCAACTGGCTCAACGCCGTCGCACCTTCGCTGATCCGGTGCGGCGCCCGCGTCGCCGTGGTCGGTTGCGGCTTAGGTGATGATGCTCGCGAACTGATCAAACGCGGTTACGACGTCATGGCCTTCGACTGGTCCGAAACCGCGGTCAACTGGGCAAAGCGGCTCGACCCCATGAACGCCTCCGCGTACCACGTCGCGGACCTGTTTGACGTTCCTGCACGATGGCATCATCGCTTCGACCTGGTCGTGGAAGTCAACACATTACAGTCGCTTCCGCCGGAACAGCGCGTTGGTGCAGTCACTCCACTCGCGAGTATGCTTGCCCGGCATGGTCACCTGCTCGTGATTTGTCGAGAAGCTGATGAACCGATAGATCCTGAACTTGGGCCCCCTTGGCCGCTCACACCTGTTGAGCTTCAGGAAAGCGCGGCTGCAGCTGGCTTGACGCTCTATGAGCCGGTTTCAATCTTTAAAGACGATGAAAACCCTCCAGTAACTCGAATGCGTGCCATGTTCTGCCGCGCTAGTTGAACAACTCTCGTTTTCCTGCGGCTGCTTGCAAAAACCCGTACAGGTGTAGTGTTACACTTTAGTCGGTGCGATATCTCGCCATTGATCTCGGTGAAAAGAGAACCGGCCTCGCTGTCGGTGATGATGTGTCACAGATGGTGTCGCCGCTGAAAGTGTTGGAGATTCCCCAGGGCAACACGCTGTTCGACGCGGTGGTCGCATCCATTCGAGACACAGATTCTCAGGCCGTCGTGGTCGGATTGCCGGTGAACATGGATGGCAGCGAGGGGGCAGCTGCTCAAGCAGCGCGGCGCTTTGGTGAAGGATTGGCAATGCGGTGCGCGGTGCCCTTGTATTTTCAAGATGAGCGGTTGACCAGTTATGCGGCGGACCAGCGTATGGCACGGTCCGGCCGCACCCACAAGCAAAAGAAATCGCTGCGTGACGCGCTGGCTGCGGCGGAGATACTTTGGGACTTTCTTGATGCACAAGCTTGAAGCCGCCGCTGCACAGTCCCGCTGTGACGCCATGTATCTGTTGTACAACTACACGGTGTTCCCACACGCTTCAGCGTCGAGGTACCATTTGAGTTCGCCGTTGATCGGCTGCAATCCTTTGATGGGCAGTTCCGAAATGGGATCGTCACCAACTGCCACACGTCTGACCATCGCCGCTTTCTTCTCGCCGGTGATGAGCACGGCAATGAACCTGGCCGCGTTAATCAAGGGAAATGTCATGGTCATGCGTTCGTGTGGTGTGGCCGTTTCGGTGTAGTTGAAACGCACCAGACGCTTAGTCTCATCCAACGGCTCAGTGTGCGGGAACAAACTCGCGGTATGGCCATCTGTGCCCATGCCCATCAGGGCGTAGTCCAGCCGATCCTGACCACGCTCGCGCCAGCCGAGCGTGTTACGAAGTTCCTTGTCGTACTCCTTGTCGCCCGTCGGAGAAAGCACCGGCATGGGGTGAACCTGCTCGGGGGGGATGCCTGCATGATCGACAATGAGTTCGCGAATCATCTTGTAGTTCGAGTCGTCATCGTCTCCATCCACACAGCGGTCATCGACCAGCCACAGGTGTGTGCGTCGCCAGGGAAGGCGGCGGTAGTTCGGGTCGTACATCAGTCGACGATACAGCGGCTGTGGGGCGGTTCCACCGGAGAGGGCAAGATGAAAGTCCCCGAACTGACGTACGCAATTCAGCGCATGGATTACCAGATCCGCAGCGACACGGTCGATGATGTCATCCAAGGTAGCAGCGGTGACCGCTTCGCCGGGCAGCGGTGGCGGCACCGGGGGGGCGTCCAGAAACTCATACTCGTCGCTGCTGCTTCGCTCAGGTTGGCCGGGGCCAGAAGGCATGCGCAACATCATATGGCCTCACGTGATGTTCCGTCGCCAGTGCGGTCTGCCTGCTAGCATTGTTAATGCAACGAACTCCATTTTTAGCGTTGATTCTTGCTTCGGCACTACCAGTTCTGGAACTGCAGTCCGTTGCGATGGACGACGAAGATGAGAATGATCTCTTCCGGCAGCCCGTTCGCGAACTGGATGATCGCATCCAGCAGGAGCGTTTGACGGAAAGCGAGCTTCCGCCGCTCCAGCATGAGGTTGTGTTGCCCAAGCCGCCGGAGCACCGCATCGCAACCGATCCAGATGATGTTCCGATCAGCGAGGAGCACTGGGAAAGGGCCAACGACGCGATCGAACGCGGCCTGCGGTGGCTGCTGCAGTCTCAGGATGAGTCTGGTGGCTGGATGACCGGCGTTCGAACTGTGCCAACCGATGAGCCCGACCGCCCATCACCCATCGCCGTGGCCGTAACGGCCCTTGCAGTCAAGGCAATTGTGCAGGCGGACCCTGATGCGCTACAACGCGACCAGCGTGTTTGGAATGCGCTTCGCTTTATTCGCCAAACCCAGCGCGACGATGGGTCGTTTGAAGGTGGTGCATTGACGAACTATGTCACCTCATCGGTCGTTATGGCGATGGCATCGTTGGATGACCCTGATTTTCAGGACAACATTCAGGATGCTGTGCGCTGGCTGCAATCCAATCAGTGGTACCAGGAACAGGGGGTTCGCCCGGAGCATGACTGGTTCGGTGGGGCCGGTTATGGTGGGCACGGTCGGCCGGACATGTCCAATACGCAGATGATGCTTGATGCACTGTATGACGCAGGGATGAGTCCAGATGAACCTGCATTTCAGCGTGCGCTGGCGTTTCTCTCTCGGGCACAGAACCTGAGCGAAACTAACCTCAGTGAGTGGGCGGGTGACGACGGTGGCTTCATTTACACTCCAGCGGGTGGTGGAGAGTCCATGGCCAGCGAAGCCGCGGGTGAAGGACGACGTGGTGAGTTGATCCCCGCTGGGGAACCGCGGTCGCTGCGAAGCTACGGCTCGATGACGTACGCAGGTTTCAAGAGCATGATGTACGCAGGGCTTTCCGCTGATGATGTGCGTGTGCGAGCGGCCTTTGACTGGGTGCGACGCCACTGGACGTTCGATGAGAATCCTGGCATGGGATTGCAGGGGTTGTTCTATTACTTTCACACCATGGCCCGCGCGCTTAACGTTGCCCAGCAGCATGTCATTGAAGACATCGATGGTCTCTCGCGAAACTGGCGCGAGGAGATGATCGATGCCATTATTGAGCGTCAGGATGAAGGGGGAAGCTGGCGCAATGAAGCGGACCGCTGGCTGGAAGGCGAGCAAGTCATGGCCACGGTGTACGCGCTGCTGTCACTCGAAGAGGCGATTAAACCGGTGGCGATGGTGGAGTGACCTTGCTGATCAAAGATTACAGCAGCCATTCTGTCAGTAGCCGGGCGGCGATTGCCGTCAGCAGCAGGCCATGGACGATGAGCAGCCATCGTGGAGCCGACCACAGCCAGATGGCTGGGAGAAGAATCGCCCATATCTGCAGATAGCGGTCATACACAGGTCCTCCGGTGAGCGTGAACAGGCCGATCCCGACGAGCAAGGTCCAGAACGAAGCGCGCATGACCACACCGCGTGCATCATTGATCATGCTACGGCCCCAGGTCATCGCGAGCATTGCGCCGATGGCTGCGCCGCCGACCGTCGCGAGGGTGATGATCGCCAGGGTGTGGGCTGCGCCGGTGGGGACAAGCGTTCGTAGTGTCGTCGTCACAATGCCCGCGAACATTTGTTGCTGCGTTGGCTCTGTGTAGCCGGGCAGAACATAAGGCGGTGACATGAGATTGACATCAGGGCGGAAGAACAATCCCAACGTGCATCCCACCGCGCCACCGATGTACACCCACCATCGCCGGGCTGCGTTCACCGGGTCGAGCAGCCCGCGCCAAAGAAACAACCAAGTCAGTGGCAATGCCGCTGCGATAAGATAAGTTGCCGGTTCAAGTCGAAATCCAAGTGTGAACACCGACTGGTAATCACTGGTCACCAAACCGCCCCAATGCACCCAGAGCGGTAAGCGACTGAGCCCGGCCGCGAAACACGCCAGCCACCACGGCCAGCTACGGATGCCATCGCGTTCCCAGCTTATGAGTGTCGCCGCCCCGGCAAAAGCGACTGCATGCGGGCGATGATGGAGTAAGATCAAGAGCATGACTGCGAAGAGCACCGGGCCACACACGCGCCGCTCGGTTTGTATGTTGTCGCCGAAACCCCAAAGGAACGTCCACATCAGCCACATGGCGAAGAACACAAACGATGGCTCGCTCATTAGCATCTGGCCAACGAGCGCGTTGTACGGCAGCAGCATGTACAGCATCGCGCCGACAACGAGCCACGGGCCGCGCACGCCGCATCTGACCATGATCATCAGCAACGGGACCGCCCCGCCGATGAGAAACAGCACGGTGATCATGCGCAGATCGTTGATCTCGTTGCCGATGACCTGTGCAGCCAGTGCGTAGGACCAGAAAAACGTTGGGCCTTTGACCTCCTGATAATTCAGCGTTGTATCGAATGACCATCCCTTCTCCACAATGTCGTCGATTGGCACCTTCATGAGGTACTCATCACGCACATTCGACTGGTCGAGGATGTTAGTGCCGTAGCGTAGCCCGAGCCCTGCGAAAATGACCAGCAGCATCGCCGTGGCGAACCATCCTGCAGTGGTCGACCGCGCCGGTTCGAGGCGCGGTTGATTCTCCGAGGCCGTATTCCCTGGGCGGCGTCTCATCGACCGGCTGCCTTACTCGCTGGGTTCTTCGATTGCTTTTTCGAGGATCACACGTGCTTGTTCGATATTGACAGTGGGATCGTCATCGCCAACATATTCGATTGCCAGCGTGTTGAGAAAGCCGACGCTACGAATCGCTTCAACGCCATCTGCAAGATCGAAGCCAGCGTGCTTGCCCTTGCTGTCAAAGCTATTCACGCTGGCATGAATGGCTCCGGCATAGGGTGCGAGCTTTCGCAGGACATCGCGCGGATCGTCAAACAAGGCGGCATGGGCAAAGCTTGGCAGGGACCCAATACGAAAGCCGCCGATTCGCTTGAGCAACTCAGTCAAACGTGCTGGCTCGTGCGTCAGACCCTTCCACGGTGCAATGAGGATGTTCAACTCATGCCGTTCGATCACTGGCATAACATCGCGCATCTCAGCAGCAATTGTTTCAAACGCTTCATCGGTATCAGGAGCTTCAAATCGCAGTGCCAAAGCGTTGCAGCCAAGACGATTGCCTGCAGCTGCAAGGCGCTTGATGCGGTCAACCGCAGCGGAGCATTGCTCGGGATTGTCGTAGATCCGAAGTGGCGCTTCTTCAATAAGCGTCAGACACGGACACGCGGCCTTGTCTGCCCGGTCACGCAAAAGATCGAGGTCATCCAACGACCAGCCCGAGAGCATTGCCGCACTGACATTCAGCCCGCGCAGTTGAAGCTGACGGACAGCGTAGTCAGGCAAGTCCAACATCGTCAGCGCACCGCCGTCGGACGTTCCAACGGTAGGAATGGTGTTGGCGAATGAGCGAGTCGCGAGGGTCAGGAGCATAATGCGTCAGGTGTAGGGCAGAACCGATGCGAGTCTATCGAGACCACGCAGCCGAGCAAGTCGCGACATGATACTCTCCGCATGTACTACTCGCGCATGTTCTGCTCAGAAATGCCTCACAGCAGCCCCGGTAGCTCATCTGGCTTTTCACACACCTCTTACACACAAAGAAAACGCCGGCCACGAGGGCCGACGTTTTCCGGAGGGGAGAAAGATCATCGACATCAGGGGCGTACACCTACGCAGACGTGCACGGTGTGTGCTTGCCCGTATATCACATAGATTCTAACCGATTCTACGACATTTTGCAATCCTAATCTTTACAATTTACCCATCTTCTCAAAAAATGGGCGTTTCAGGGCATATGGGAATCGGCGGAAACCTCGCTCGAATGGGCTGCTCAGGAAAATTTCGATTCGCTAGACTACCACTATGGAACTGTACATTGACACCGCGAATATCGACGAAATCCGCACCGCTCACGCCATGGGCGTGCTCGACGGCGTGACCACCAACCCCAGTCTGATCGCCAAGGAAGGGGCGGACTTTCACACCCGGATGAACGAAATCTGCGAGATCGTCTCCGGCCCGGTGTCTGCGGAGGTCGTCGCCACCGAACACGATGCCATGATTGCTGAGGCCGAGCCGCTCATCGACATCGCCAAGAACATCGTCATCAAGTTGCCATGCACGCCCGATGGCCTGCGCGCCTGCAAGACGCTGTCCGACCGCGGCGTGAAGGTGAACATGACGCTCTGCTTCCAGCCGCTGCAGGCCCTGCTGGTGGCCAAGGCCGGCGCGTTTCTCGTCAGCCCCTTCATCGGCCGCATCGATGACATCGGCAGCGACGGCATGGAGCTCATCCAGCAGTTGCGGCAGATCTACGACAACTACGGCTTCGAGACGAAGATCCTCGCCGCCTCCATTCGACATCCCCTGCACCTGGTGCAGTGCGCGATGATCGGCGCGGACG
>PWVT01000261.1 GCA_003562195.1 Phycisphaeraceae bacterium
ATGCAGCGACCGACATGCCGGAATTGACGGTCACAGCCGACGAGTCGGTCCGTGAAACGCGCGTGCAGCGCAATCCGGGTGACTTTGCTCCACGACAAAAGACCGGAGGCAATCGTCGCGGTGGCAGCGGTCGGTCCGGCAAGCCGCGAGGCAAACGCAATGCAACGCCTAAGGCACGCGGCACATCTGCTTCGGGCGAACGAGCGCACAAGCCGGGCTCAAGCGGCAAGCGTCGATCCAAGAATGCTTCATCGGGGTTGAACCATGGCGGCAGCGGAAACAGCAAACGTAACAACGGTCCACGACCTGGCCAACGGCGCGGCATGGGCAAAGCCGCTCGATGACGGCCCGCCGCAAGCGGGAACCTCGTGCTATGCTTCTTGCTCGATGCCGCACGTGACCGACAACGCGATTTGCATTCGCCATTGGGATTTTTCCGAGACCTCGCAGACCGTCAGTCTTTTCACGCGAGAACACGGTGTGCTGCGGGGCTTGGCCAAAGGGGCCAAGCGCGAGAAGGGTGAATTTTCCGGCGGGATCGACGTGCTGACGCGCGGGCAGATCGTGGCCATCGTGAAACCCGGCAAGGATCTGGCGACACTGACACAGTGGAGTCTGCAGGAGGTGTACTACGCCGTCCGCACGAACTTGCACGCCAATCGTGCAGGGTTGTACATGGCAGACCTGATTCATCAGATGGTTCGCGAGGATGATGCGCACCCTGCGCTGTTCGATTCCATGTGTCAATCATTGGCTGCATTACAGGACCCGCGAAAGATCGATTGGTCCTTGCTGCATTTGCAGTGGTCAGTGCTGAAGGAATCTGGTTATCAGCCCGAGGTTCACAAAGATGCCCGAACCGGCCAATCGCTTGAAGTCGGCGACACACTGGCATTTAGCGCCGTCGCTGGAGGGGTTGTCGCAGACACCGGCGAGGGGGATCGCTGGCGCGTCCGACGCGAGACGGTCCAGCTCCTGCAAACCCTTGATGAAGCGACTGTGGACTCGAATGAAACCACCGCACAGGCCGTGATTCATCGCGCCAACCGTCTGCTGGCTTCATACATTCGCGAGATTCTCGGAACAGAGCCGCCTGCCATGCGCTGGGCATTTTCTGGGAGCGGTTCGCAAACCACACAGAAAGCGCCATCGCGGCCTCTGAAAAAAAGTTGATCGACTCCGCCTTTACGGCTCATCCATGGACGGTATCGCGCCGATCAGATTCAGGCATTGGTGGAACCATGGCACTGTTTCCCCTTTCCGGCCGGTAAGTGTTGAGCGATCGGTTCAGCAGATCATTTGCACTTGGAGAGGAACAGCGCCCACAATGTCACAACACACACCCGAATCAATTCTGAAGAACCCACAGCTGCCCAGTCTGCCAGCGGTGGCCGTTGAAGTCCTTCGCCTGACGCAGCAACCACGCACTGACTTACGCGAGATCGCCAAGGTCATACACAATGATCAAGCACTTGCTGCGAAAATCATTCGCACAGTCAATTCGAGCTATTTTGGCCTGACCCGGCCCTGCGCCGACATCAATCAGGCCATCGTCTATCTCGGCGTCAACGCCGTGAAGATGCTTGCGCTGGGCTTCAGTCTCGTCAATACCGTTCGCGACAACGATGAGTGGCACGTGACGTTTGATTATGTCGATTATTGGCGTCGCAGTCTCTACAGCGCTGCAGCAGCAAGAGCGATTGCGCGAATGACGAAAACATGGGATCCGGAAGAGGCGTTTCTTGCATCACTGCTCCAAGACATTGGGATGATCGTGTTCTTTCGCAGTTACGGCGATATCTATCTGCAAGCCATCGACCTGACCGAAGGAAAGCACTCCGAACTCACCACAATCGAGCAGCGTGCCCTGCAGACTGACCACCCCAGCATCGGTGCAGCACTCACCGAACGGTGGAACCTGCCGGCGCACATCTACCAGGCCATCCGCTATCACCATGGGGCTGATCTTGCGCCGGAAAAATGGCGACCGCTGTCACGAATCGTCCAACTTGCAGGCGATGCTGCAGCCATCACCGCGCGAACGGATGACGGCACTTCAGTGACAACTGCACTTGATTCATTCAAGACCAACGGGCGAGCTTGGTTCAACCTTGATGATCGTCAATTGACCCAGCTTCTGGAAACGATGGGACGTTCATGTAAAGATTTGGCTGATCTGTTCAAGGTTGATCTTGGCGGGCCGGCGGAAGTCGAAGACATTCTCTGCCAAGCTGAAGATGCTCAGTTGATCCAACATCTTTCGTTGGAAGCGAAAGCCATGCGTCAGCACCGGGGTGATCCCAAGCTCCAGCCGCAGTAAGACTCATTCGCTCGCTGGCTTCAGATGTCCGATGACAACCGGCCTGAGTGGAAATGCCTCAGCCACCTCGCGCAGGTCCTGCATCGTCACAGCATTAATCTTCGCCAGTTCGTCTTCCAGTGAACGGTACTCGCCCAAATAGGTCCACTGCTGGCCGAGCCGCCGCATACGACCGCCAGGCAGTTCACCCTGCAATGTGGCAGCCGTTGCCGTCTTGCTGCGAACGCGTTGCAGATCGTCATCGGTGATGGAATCCACCAAGCCGTCGATTTCCTTGAGCACAAGGTCACGAACCTGTGTCGCATGTTCTGGGGAGCACGAACAGTACACAAGACTGTCGCCAATACGATCTCGCCCATCCCACTGGGCCTGGGCCTCGTCAGCAAGGCCGGTGTCAATCAAGGACCAATACAATCGCGACCCGTCAGTGTCACCGAGAATCTGCCCCAGCATTGCCGAGGCATAGCGCCGTGCATCATCCAGTGCCGGGGCGGGACTCATCATCAACATGTAATGGCGATGCACCGTCGGCAGTTCGATCGTGAACTCTCGGGCGGGATGTTGCAATGGAAGATACTCACGTGCTGTTCCAGTTCGTTGCCAGTGACCACAGCAGGAACCAATCGCGTCCACCATTGCGTCAAAGTCCATGCGGCCTGCCAGCGCGACAACGGTGTTGTCCGCCGAGTAGCGTCGATTGAAATATTCCAGCATCTGCTCGCGAGTGAGCTTTTCGATTGTCTCCGGTGTGCCGAGCACTCGATGGCTCAGCGTGTGCCCTGCGTAGTACTCCTCCATGGTCTGTTCGTACAGCACCCAGAAGGGATGATCGCGATACATGGCGATCTCTTCGAGAATGACGTTCTTCTCGGCATCGAAATCTTCCTGGCGAAGCGATGGACGCATGATGTCCGCCAGCACGTCAGCCGCCACCGTGAGGTGGTCAGGAAGGCAGTGCGCCCAGAACGCAGTAACCTCACTACTGGTGTAGGCATTGTGGTTGGCACCGATGTCATCAAAGTCACGATCAACGTCCTCAGCCGTTCTTGAATCAGTGCCTTTGAACATCATGTGCTCAAGAAAGTGGCTGACGCCCATGACCTGTTCGACTTCATCACGGGCACCAGTCTTGACGAAAAACCCCATTGCAGCGCTATGTGCTGCTGGGACAACTTCGGCAACAATCTGTAGTCCGTTCGGTAAGGTTGCCTGCTTGAATTGAATCGACATGCCTCAAGCATAAACGCACTGAAGCAGGAACGCCACGCAGCGTCGATCATTGAGCGCTTCGGCAAACTATCATGCCCCATTGGCATGACCGAGACCTTCTCACCATTCATTGACCAACAACTCGCTGAAGCAGCCGTGATCCTCAAGCCGTGGTTCGGCATACAACGCCTGCGAGATACCTTCTTGTGCGAGCTTCACCAAAATGTGGCCGATGCCATGCGGCTGGAACTGAGCAGCTCCCTTTCCGAGGTTGCAGACGGTCAACGATTTATGCTCGAGCTTGACGACAGCCGGTGTGTTGTCGCGCAGGTGCACGCGCAGTCTGACAATGAGCCGATCGCGCATCTGATGATCCTCCACAGTTCGTTCCCACTGCACGATGCCACTGGACACAGCTACATCAAGAGCATCCTGAAAACCCATTTCGCAAACAAGAGCATCAACCGAGCGTGCTTCTTCCGGCATGGCGAGCCGCTTCAAACGAACCCGCCGCTACGCGTGCGATCTTACTACGTAGCCGCCCCCATCCAACAAATCGCACAAGGGCGGTTGCCTGCACTCCCCGTGCATTTGGTGGAGCCGAAAACCCTGGACTTTTTCGAGTCCTATTCCAGTTGGTACGAGGAATTCTGGCGTTTACGACCAGCACTCAAACCACTCGTCCGCGTCGAGCCAATCGACGATCTTGCGATGTGCATGGACGATGGTGGAGTTCGACTGCTAATGAAGGACGAAACCCCTTGCGGATTGGTGGCGGCGCAGCGACGCAATGAGTTCGGCTTGTCCGGTTGGCGTTTGCGCGAGAAGGTCATCGCGCCATCACATTGGGGGCAAGGCCTGTCAGTGGCAGCTAATATCCTTGCTGCACGTGACCTGCCATCGGAGCCGGGAGATGCCATGTGGGGCACGATTTCGCCTCGCAACGAAGCGTCATTGCGGTCAGCGCTTCGGGTTGGCCGACGTGTCGTTGGTTGCACGTACTGGCTGGACTTCCCGATGCTGTGATGCGAGGTTGTCACTGGTTCCAGGGGCTTTGATATCATGGCGGTATGCGCATCGCCCTGACCATTTCACTGCTGCTGGCTGTGTGTTGCACCTCTGGATGTGTCCGCCGGACGATCACGATCACGAGTGATCCGCCCGGAACGCTGGTGTGGCTCAACGACCGTGAAGTCGGCCGTACACCAGTGACGGTGGATTTCCTGTATTACGGCACGTATGACGTCCGGCTGGAACGTGAGGGACATGAACCCAAGATGACGCATGGTGTGGCGAGAGCACCGGTATGGGATAACGTGCCACTGGATTTCTTCGCCGAGATTCTGCCCGTCGAGTTCCATAGTCGAGTCCAGTGGCATTATGAATTGATGCCATTGGATGATGATCAAGATGCGCTGCGTGATCGTGCTGAATCGCTGCGTGAAAAGCTCGAGACTCAATGACGATCAAAGTACGAACACGCCACGGGGAATACCTGGCGATCGAAATGTGTCTCTGACCCAAGCTGTGATTTTGCGCCATGTCAGATCAGCCCTGCTCTGAGCCAGCCACTATCATGGTTGCAGCGCATAGTTGCAGCGGCCAACGCCCGTGAAGCTGCGAGAGAACCCTGAAAGGAGTGCTCCGATGCCCGCTCAATCCATTCGACTTCTACTTTGTGTTCCGTTGCTGATCGCAGTGGGATTTCTCAGCATTGGCCCTTCGAGCCAGTCTGTTGCCTCAAGCAGCCCGCCCATGACAGCTCAAGAGCGACTCCGGGCTGAGATTGATGAGTTGCTGAAGGAACTGCAGTCACTTCGGTCACAGCTTGCACAAGCGGAGATTCGAGCGGCATCCGCTGAACGTGAGTTGGAAGAAATGCAGCAGTTTATTCGTGATCACGATGTGTATGGCGATGCCTTTGAGGAATACAAGGTCATCAAGGAGATTGCTGAGCGCGAGGACCGTCGCCGCGAGGCCGAAGCGGCCCGCGCCCGCCGTGAGGCAGAACGTCAAGCTCGTCAGGAGCGTGTCCAGCAAGCGCGCGAAGAACGTCAGCGTGATCGAGAGGAGGCCGAAGAAGCCCGACGTCTTCGTGCAGCCGGATTTACCGGCATCGGGATGGATGTGTACATCAGCCGCGCTGCCTATCACTATGCAGTCCGTGATGAAGTGCGGTCCCGAGTTCGCTTTGACCCTTTCATCGGGTTCTTTACGACAGTGGACCAACGCGAGAAGATTGACTTCTCAGAAATGACCATCTCCGGAAGTTTGCTCAACGCCACGGACGAAACCCGCAACATCGGCGTTGCGATCACGTTCTTCGATGAGAACAACAACCAGGTCGGGGCTGAAACGATCCACATCACCAATGCCCGGCCCGGAGTGCCGTATCCATTCACTGCCAAGCTCAACATGGCATTGAATCGCGAGTTCTCATCCTCAACAACATACGTGTTGTATTCCGATCCAGTGCGCGGTGACGAGTGAGCAACTCTGAAGACGTGAGCGAAAAGCAATCACCGCCGGGAACACCGTCGGCGAGACCTTTCAGTCAGGGCTTGGCGCGGCGGATCATTCCCCCGCTGCTTGTGTTGATCGTCGCGGGAGGCATTTACCTCTATGCCCAGCACCAGCGCGAGCAGCAGGTCGCTGATGTCGAAGCCGTGACCGAGCAGCTTTGTCGTGATGTCGCAGCAATTCCACCGGGTGGTGCGCGGCCGTCGCTTGCGATGCAACTCAATGCGAGTCTGACCACGGTTGAGCGGTTACAAGATGCTCTTTCGCACGACCCTGACCTTGACACGTTGCACATCACCATTCTGCGCGGCGATGCGCCGCCACCATATGGCGATGGATCCGCCACGCACCAGGCCTTTGTGGACGTGGAGGGTCAGTCCCGAATCGTGCTTCGCTTCTACCATCCCGGTGATGCTCAGCGCCTGCAGCTCATTGGATTCTGGACACCGTAATCAATACTCGTACGGCTCGAGCGGCGGTGGCGCGTTGAGAAACATCAAGATCACGGCTGCACCCAGCAGAATTGCCACCGCACCAACACGCACCAGC
>PWVT01000066.1 GCA_003562195.1 Phycisphaeraceae bacterium
AAGTGTTCGGTGCATCGATAAACGTGGTGGGCATCGTCAACTTCGTGACGTTCCTCGAACAGACGCGCGATTACCGCCGGGCACTGCGTGAAGCGGAGTATGGCCCGCTGAGTGATCGCGAGTTCCTCGAGAGTATCTCACCGATCAATCGGATCGATGAAATCACCGTGCCGATGTTGATCGCACACGGTTTGAATGATCCTCGCGTGCCGGTGGGCGAGGCCATGCAGCTTGCGGTGGGATTGCAGCGTCGTGGTTACGATCCGCAGTTGCTGTTTTTCCCCGATGAGGGTCACGGTTTTGCCAAGCTGGAGAATCGATTGTTGTTCGCTGAACGGATGACGCGTTTTCTTGATGAGCACATCAGGGAGTGATTATTGCGGCCAGTCCTGGCTGGCTTTCTCGCGAATGGCGAGCAGCAGGTCCGTTGCGGCCTGGATCTGCTCAACCTGCCGACGGAAGCCCTCAAACTGCGCGGCATTGAGAATGCCGCGGTCATACATGTTGTTGGCAACGTCCGCAGCGGCCTGCCATTCCCACTCGTATGCCAATTCGCGCACGACGAGAACCGTCAGTTGTTGCCGCTGCTCGACAGGCATGGTGTCCCATGAGGCGAGGATTAACTGGTTGATCGATTCGAGGAAATCCAGGTTCGGCCCGATCAACCCACGGGCGCGCAGCGTGTTGTACGCTTCGATCTGGCGGCTGGCAGTTCGCAGCGTCGTTGATCCGCTGACCGCTGCGAAGTAATCGTGCAACAGATCCGTGATGGAGCAGACGAATGCAGCACTGTGCCCCGGGTTTTCAAGGCAACGATCGCGCCAGGTGTCGAAGTTGGCTTCCAGCCATGCGGGGACGCTTTCGCGCCACTCAGCGGAGGTCGGCAGGTGCCGCGCCAGTTCGGGCTGAAGCATGCGACCCACAGAAACCTGGTTGGCAAGAAAACGTGCTCGGCCTGCACGGTGGCCCAGCCATGGGTAGTCCAGACTGTGAATGCCGCGCAGGTTGCGAAGGGCGATGGTGCGAAGCTGCTCGGTTCCGTAGATTTTCAGCAGGTGCAGTGGGCCGTTGTCATCAAGGGCCATCGGCTCAAGCGCTCTGGCGATCAACGCCTGCGCCAAACGTCGTTCCCGGTGCTGGGTATTCAGCGGCGCGTGCGACGCCACGATGCCGACATCCCCTTCGCCGATCACGTACATGCGAACATGCGCGAACTCGTTGATAACGTTATTCACAATGGCCGCAAAGACCTCATTGTCCATCTCGTAAATCTGCACCCACTGGAAAAACACCGCACCATCATTCATCACCCGGCTTGCCAACTCGTAATACTCGCGCGTGAAGAGGTTGTCCACGCCGACCACCCAAGGATTGCTCGGCTCGGACACGATGATGTCATACCCCTGCCGATCGCGTGCGAAAAACCGAAACGCGTCTGTATGCACGATGCGCGACTTGGGATTGGTAGACGCATTGAACGTGAAGTCATCAAACAGCGGCAACGCTTCGATCACGCCGCTGGAAATCTCCAGCGTGGTCACGGATCGCACGTCATCCGCCGCAGCCAGAACGCCGGTGGTCATCCCGGTGCCCAGCCCCACCACCACCGCATCAAGCTCCTGCGGTTTCGGTGCGTACAGGTACGGCAGCACACAGGTGAGGATCATGTTCGAGTAATCGCCAATCGTATTGCCGTCCGACTTGCCGTTGACCACGATCGACCGCGAGCGCGGCACGCGGCCAGTCGGGTCAATCTCTTCATTCACCGTGACGGTCACAGACGGATCATCTTTGAAAAATCGAACTTCTGCAGCACCGAGCGGCGGGATATCAAACAGGCCGCGGAAATGCATCTCCGTCGCCTGGTGGACGCGGAACACGCCGAACTCATGATGCGCACGGTTCCAGCTCGGCAGAAAGAACACTGCCACGGCCAGTACGGCGCAGACCACCGCCGATCGTGTGCTGCGCTGTCGCGTAAAGAGGTATCCGGTCAGCAACAAGATCAGCGCAATGTTCAGTTTGAAAATCGTCTCCAGGTCCATCAGATGGAACATGGCATACCCAAGGCCGACAGCACCGAAGACCGTGCCCGCAGTATTGACAAAGTACACCCGGCCACACACCTGCCCGTAATCGCTGCTGGTCTTGTCCACCAGCGAATAGCCGATGGGCAACAGCCGCCCCATCGGAATCACAATGGGCAGCAGGAACATGGCTACGAAGACCACGACCAGGAACAGGAACACGCCGTAGGTCGCCGGATGTGTCGCCAGACTCACGCGAACATGGCTGAGCCAGAACGGCCAATGTGGAACCGTGAAGTACAACACGACCAGCAAGCCGCTCAGCACAATCAATTCTTTGAAGACACGGTTTGCCGTCACACTCCCGCGTCGAAGCGAGAGACTGCCGATGGCCAAGCCGAGGATGACGACACCGACGACAATCGGAAAGATGTAATGCCCCGAACCGATCGACAACCCCAGAATGCGAATGAACAGCACTTCATACGCAATCGACACTGCTCCAGTCGTAAACACAAAGCAGTAAATGCCGATCGTTCCGAAACTGTTGGGAATGCTCGGCATGATTTCGGCCTTGCGCATCGGCCCCTCTTCGCGGTTGGCCAGGAAAACAAGTGCAACCATGATGTTTGCAATCGCGCCGATCAACAGCGACATGGAAAGTCCGAAGGTTGGCAGCATGTAAAAGCCGCCGATAAACGCGCCTGCAAACGCGCCCAGCGTGTTGATGCCGTACACCCGCGAGTGGCAATAGTTGACCTCGTTCACATCGTTGGGAATCGCAGCGGTCAGCAGCGGGATCGACGCACCCATCAGGAAGGTTGGAAAAAACAGCAGCAGCGCGGAGATGAGCAGATCAATCAACAGCCAATCCGGCGCTGCGTACGAGATTTCTTTCACCAGCCCAAAGTACGCCGCGAAGAGGATGGCATAGCCAGCAATGCCCAACTCGATGTAGCCAACCATCTTGAGGATGACTTTCCGCGACATCTCCCGCTCGGTCAGGTTGCCCCAAAAGCGGTAACCGGTAGCCAAACCGAAGAGAAACACCGCGATAACCAGACTGATCGACCGCGCTTCACTGCCGACGAGAAACGAGAGATACCGTTGCCACACAATCTGAAACGTCAGCGCCACAAGGCCGCTGAAGAAGATCGCGACATACATCAAGCTGCGATACCGCAGCAGCGAAAGCGGGAAGGCGGTGGACGGCGACTCTTGCATGGGTGGACTTCTCTACCAACAGGACTGCGAGGATGTTCGCGAAACGAAAAGCGTACCCGATCATGGCCGACCCGTCGCCAGCACCCGCCGACGACGATTTCACAGCCCCATTCAGCGCCACGGTACTCCCGATTTCGCGGGACCGACGTTTGCCCTGTACGATGAGCACGGATATGGCACGAGATCGCATCATTTCAGCCCAAGCCAGACCGGAGGAGGAACTGGAGTCCAACTCCGCAACCACCCTGCGGCCACGCGTCATCGGCGAATACGTCGGCCAGAGCGACCTCATCGAAAAACTCACCATTGCACTGCAGGCCGTCAAACAGCGGCAGGAGCCAATGGAACATGTACTGCTGCACGGACCGCCGGGGCTGGGCAAGACCACGCTCGCGCACGTCATTGCTGAGGAAATGGGCACGCGCGCGTATGTCACCTCCGGCCCCGCCTTGACCAAGGGCGGTGATCTGGTCGGCACGTTGACCAAGATGCAGCCACACGACATCCTCTTTATTGATGAAATCCATCGCCTCCCTGCAGCGGTCGAGGAGTACATCTACCCTGCGATGGAGGATTTCAAAATTGATTTCACGCTCGATTCCGGTATGCACGCCAAGGTTATCACGTACAACCTCAAGCCCTTCACACTCATCGGCGCGACAACTCGCGCCGGCTTGTTGACCGGGGCTTTGCGAAGCCGCTTTGGAATCACCCATCACCTGCAGTATTACGATGAAACTGAACTACTGGCAATCTTGCGACGAGCGGCCTCGATGCTCGGCATTGGTGAGATTGGTCACGATGCGTTGCGGCTAATCGCTTTGCGGAGCCGCGGCACACCACGTGTCACACTGCGATTGTTGCGACGTGTGCGCGACTTTGCCCAAGTGCGGGCCGGTGGGCGGATCGATCAGGCGGTGATCGCCGACGCATTGGGCTTGGAAAAGATCGATGAACTGGGCCTCGACGAGTTGGATCGCTCATACATGCGAACGATTGGGAAGGTGTACGAAGGCGGCCCCGTTGGATTGGAAGCAATCGCAGCAACGCTGGGTGAGGATGCAGGAACGTTGGAAGATGTCGTCGAACCGTACCTGCTTCAGATCGGGTTTCTGGCCCGCACTCGACAAGGCCGCCGCCTCACACCGGCCGGGGCAGCACATGTCGGTGCACGCAGCGGGTCAGCCACTGATGGATCACTGTTTTATGATCGCTAATCCTCCGACAACGACGCTCGCACCCCCGAGGTTTATTCGCATTTTGTTTGGATTCTGCCTGCCTATTTTCACATCATGTTCGGATGAAAACGATGAAATCTGGCAAAAATCTTCACATTCGCGTTCGCGATTCATTAAACTGGTCGTACACTGGTTATACGGTCAATGTGAATTTGCCTTCAACGCCCATTGGCAAGTTCTCATTCTCAAACTGCAGGTCCGACCGTCATGTCAAATGGGCCTGACACTGTTCGCTGGCTTGTATCGTCCACATTTTTCCAATGAGCATCTTTGAGACCAACGCAGACATGCTCGAAACCAATTCCCGGCCGATCGGTCAGCACAAGCGTAGCGTGCAATGCGCTGCAGAAAGGTGGTTTTCGCTATGAAAAATCAACGAAAGGGTTTCACAATCATTGAGCTGCTGGTGGTCGTTTCGATCATCGCACTGCTCATTGGTATTCTGCTGCCGGCCATCGGCAAGGCGCGTGACCAAGCTCACCTGACGCGCTCCCAGTCCAACCTCCGTCAATTGGTTGTTGCCCATAACACCTACGCTGCGGAATGGAACGACAATCAATGGACCTTGGGCCCACACAACCTCGTGGGATACTCCAACGGTACGCAGGCCAGTGCGGTGACCAACTACGCGATCAGTATCGGCGATGGCAATCCCGAGGAAGCATGGTCAATCGCGATTGACGTTGGCTTCGTCGGTGGTGAAGGCAGCGCCTCGTATTGGTTCATTGGGCCGACCATTCGCGACTTCAACATGTTCATGCCCATTGGCTTGGGTGAATCGACGAACCGCCACTTCGGTAACTTCCGAATGCAGAATGTGGTGTCGTTCAACAGCTACCTGAGCGGCAAGTTCTATGACCCGGTGTTCTTCGCTCCGAAGGACCGAGCCGTCCTTGCAGCAGTCGGAGAGTGCCTGGATCAGCCGGGCGGTTGCATCACCACTGGTGCCGCCGTGTACTGGCCAAGCTATGTTTTGTCACCGGCTGCAGGGTTTAACCCCGGCGTCATGACTGCAAAGTTCTGGAATGATAACGACCATATCTGGAACTCGCCCGCAGCACTGCGTACTCCCACAATGTCCCAGGCCCGGTATGCTGACTTGAAGACGCATATCACCGAGCACCACTGGCTGCAGAACTCACCTGGCGTATGCCACCCCAACTTTGCTGGTGGATACGAGGGCTGCCAGCCGTACATGTTCAATCACTCCGTGTACTCAGTCCCACAGACCGCGTTCTATGACGGACACATCGCAGGTCTGGGCATGCAGGACGTTTGGCGTGCACACCAGCGCATCCGAACGCAATCGCCTGGCTCCACTGGTCTCTGGTTGACCTCAGAGCTCAGCGCACCGTGGAACACGGGTTACTATGAGAACCAGGCCTACCCCATTGTGGGTGAGGCCATGAGCCCGCACATTCTCACCACCGGCGGTATTCAGGGCCGCGATGCTGCTCCGCAGTAAACGGTGAGTGCAGCAGGATCATCCTGCTTCCAAAAATCGAAACAGGGCCGCACCGCAAGGTGCGGCCCTGTTTCTTTTCACCGCATCATTCCTCGAACTGCACTCGCGGCCCAGGGGATCACTGCGTACCATGAATCGAGTTTCGATGTTTTGCTCACTATTGAGAAGGAGTCAGGTCATATGGCAAAGGCGGCTGACGCGTTCGAAATTGATTCACACCAGCGGCCTGTCGCACCGGTGTTCGGCAATGTGCTGGAGATGATCGGCAACACGCCGATGATCGAGCTTCGCCAGATCGATACCGGCCCTTGCCGCCTGTTCGTCAAGCTCGAATCTGCCAATCCCGGCAACTCTGTCAAGGATCGGATCGCGATTGCAATGATCGAAAAAGCTGAGCGTGACGGCGTCATCACCGCTGGCGGTCACATCATCGAAGCCACTGCGGGCAACACCGGGATTGCCTTGGCGCTCGTCGCCAGCCAGAAGGGCTACAAGCTCACGGTTGTCATGCCAGACAAGATGAGTGGTGAGAAGATCTCCCACCTGCGAGCGATGGGCGCGGATGTGGTGTTGACACGGTCCGATGTTGGCAAGGGCCATCCCGAGTATTACCAGGACATGGCTGAGGCGCTCGCTGCCAA
>PWVT01000280.1 GCA_003562195.1 Phycisphaeraceae bacterium
GGCGGCGCGAGCGACTTGCAATGCACCTCGAATCGATCAGCCCAAACGCAAATCTCGCCTTTCTTCGTCGCGCCCATCGGACCGCCGGCAACAACGATATCGCCATAGTCGAGTTTAGCGGCGATCTTGAAGGTTTCGGGGCCGACGTCGGCCTTGGAGATGCTCACCTGCAAGTCACCGGTGTGATCACGCAACGAGAGAAACACCAGCTTGCCCATCGCACGGTGTTGTACGCATCGTCCGGCAACGAGCGCCCGCGGGCGATTGTCCACGCTGCTATCGGCAGCATGTTCATCGTGGGCGAGCTGATCAAACAGTGCACGTGCATCGCTTAATGTGACCAAGCCATCGACTCTTCGACCATACGGCTCAATGCCGAATTGCTCGCGCCAGCGCTGCAGTTTTTCTCGGCGGGCGCGGACGAGCGGATCGCATTCGTGTCCAATTTCCTGCTGTGAGCTACTCATGGGATACCATGGTACCCCGCGGCTTGCGGCTTCGCGCCATGGCCAGGTCATGACAGAAGGCAACTGCGGCTGAAAGGAGCTACGCATGTCTGTTCTTTCCAACAGAGTCGCCATCATCACCGGTGCCAGCAGCGGAATCGGCGAAGCGACGGCCCGCGCAATGGCCCACTCGAATTGCAAAGTCGTACTGGCAGCGCGGCGTGTCGACCGGCTGCAGAAGCTCACCGATGAGATTATCGAAGCCGGTGGGCGTGCTCTGCCGGTTCAGTGCGATGTGGCAGACCGCGCCCAGGTCGAGCGCATGGTCGAACGATGTCTTGAGACCTTCGGCCAACTTGACATTCTCATCAACAACGCAGGTGTCATGCCCCTCGCTCCGATGGCCAAGTGCCGCATGGATGATTGGGAACACCAGATTGATATCAACATCAAGGGCTTGTTGTACTGCACCGGCTATGCGTTACCGGTGATGCTCAAGCAGAAAACCGGCCACATTGTGAACATCAGTTCCGTCGCTGGCCGTGTGATCTTTCCCGGCGCCGCGGTGTACTGCGGCACCAAGCACGCGGTGCATGCGATTTCTGACGGCCTGCGCAGTGAATTGGCAGATCAGGCCAAGGACGATGGCAACCAGATTCGAGTGACCATCGTCGCGCCGGGCGTCGTCACAACGGAGCTGGCCGATTCAATCCGCGATGATGAAACGCGCGAAGGCACCCAGAAGTATTACAGCACCATGCCCGGCCCGCTGACGAGTGAGGACATTGCTGCTGCAATCCAGTACGCGCTCGAAGCCCCTTCGCATGTGGATGTAAGTGAGATACTCATTCGCCCGACGGCGCAGGTGCGGTAATGCCGAAGGACACCGCCGTGAACCCGACGATGCGTCCATTTGCAGAGGGTGATCAGGCCGTCTGTGAACGAATATTGCGAGCGTTGCCTGACTGGTTCGGCATTGAAGAAGCAATCAAAAGTTACGTTCGCGAATCTTCACAGTATCCAACATGGTTCGCCTGTGTATCGAGCGAGCCGATCGGTATCATCACCTTGCATCAGCACTTCGAGCATGCGGCGGAGATTCACCTGATGGCGGTCTTGAGCAAGTATCACCGGCGCGGCATTGGCAGGATGATGCTGGCGTTCGCTGAGCAGCATCTGCTCGAACGCGGGGTGCGCTATCTGCAAGTGAAGACGCAGGGTCCGTCCCGACCGGACGCCAATTACATGCTCACCCAGAAGTTCTACGAGGCCGTCGGCTTCACGCCGCTGGAAGAGTTTCCAGATCTCTGGCCCGGCAACCCGGCATTACTGCTTGTCAAGAAGCTTGCCTAACGTCATGACGGGAATACGGGCGATATAGTAGCGCGACCATGCCCACACGAATCAAACGCATCGGCGTACTTACCGGCGGAGGCGACTGCCCAGGAATCAACGCAGTCCTCCGGGCCGTCACCAAGACTGCTATTCACCAACACGAGATCGAGGTCGTCGGCATCGAGGACGGCTTCCAGGGCCTCATTGAAAATCGCACCCGCCCCCTCACCTGGGCTGACGTCTCTGGAATCCTCACGCTCGGCGGAACAATCCTTGGCACCAACAATCGCTCCAACCCGTTGAAGTATCACGTTGGTGATGATGAAAACGGTGAGCCAATCTTCATCAACGCCATCGACAAGTGCCTTGAAACCATCGAGACTCAAAAGCTGGACGCACTCATCGTCATCGGCGGCGATGGCACCATGAGTTGCGCAGCACCGCTTGTTGAAAAGGGCGTCGATGTCATCGGCGTTCCGAAGACCATCGACAACGATCTCGTCGGAACTGATCTAACGTTCGGCTTCACCACCGCAGCCAACACCGCCACCCTTTCCCTTGACCGGCTCCATTCGACCGCAGCCAGTCACCATCGCGTCATGGTGTGCGAAGTCATGGGCCGCAACGCCGGCTGGCTGGCTTTGCACGCGGGTATCGCATCGGGTGCTGACGCGATCCTCATTCCGGAGATTCCCTTCGATATCGACAAGATCTGCGAATTTGCTGAGAGCCGCACGACCGCGCGACGTGGGTTTTCCATCATCGCCTGTGCAGAAGGGGCCAGGCCGAAAGGTGGGGAGCAGGTCGTCGCGCGCCACGACCCGACCAGTGCCGACCCCGTCCGACTCGGCGGCATCGGTGCGCAAGTTGGCTCGCAAATCATGGAGCGCACGGGCATCGAAACACGCACAACTGTGCTCGGCCATGTCGTCCGCGGCGGCGGGCCGATCGCCGCAGACCGTGTGCTCGCCTCGCGCTTCGGCTTTCGTGCATTAAAGATGCTCGTCGGCGGTGCCACCGGTCGCATGGTCGTGCTCGATGGCGTGCGGCTGAGCGATGTGGACCTCCTCCATGCAGCGAACAAGCAGCGACTGGTGCCGCTTGATCACCCCCTCATCAATGTCGCCCGTGCCGTCCGCACCAGCTTTGGGGACTGAGGCACTCCGTTTCGCATTTCGATTATCCTCTTGCCGTGGAACCAGCCGTCTTTCTTGATCGCGACAACACCCTCATCGTCAATGATGGCGATCTTGGTGACCCTCGCGCTGTACAATTGATCGATGGCGTAGCGGCCGGATTGGCCAAGTTGCGAGAAGCGGGGTTTCGCTTGGTTGTCGTAACCAATCAGGGTGGCGTAGCGCGGGGCAAATACGATGAATCCCAGGTTGACGCTGTGCACCAGGAGATCGCCGCTGCAGTTGACCGCGATGCAGGCCGTGAAGGCCTGATCGACCGCTTTTACTATTGCCCATATCACCCCGAAGCCACGGTCGAGCAGTATCGCCGTGACCACCCGTGGCGAAAGCCCCGGCCGGGCATGATCCTCCAGGCGGCAAGTGATATGCGGCTGGACCTCGGTCGTTCGTGGGTCATCGGGGATCAAGTGCGAGATATTCAAGCCGGCCGCGCTGCCGGCTGTCGCACAGTGCTGGTGCACGCAGGAAACGACGCTGTGAGCGAAGCCCAGCCGTCCGCAGCCGTCGCAACATTCACAGAAGCGGTGGAGTTGATTCTCCGTGAGGACACCACACGCGACCTACAGTCCGATCGGGTGTCGTCCTCACCCAATGCGGACATCAAGCCCGATCTCGGCCAGCTCAAGGCCGCGATCGTCGAGCTTGGCGACGAGCTGCGCATGGAGCGCGCCCGCCGAGCAGCGTTCACACCGCTCAAACTCACTGCCGTAGTGTTGCAGCTTGTCGCTGTTCTGCTGGTGCTGCTGGGACTGATGCAGCTTGGACAGACCGAAACGTTCATGAAATGGATGATCAGCGCAGTGTTCGTGCAGTTGGTGACAATTGCCGTTGTTCAGGCGGATGCGCGGACGTGAGCGATATCGCCACCACCGTGACGCTTCGTGCGCTGGCCGGCCGACCGCTGGATGACCATGCGGTACGCGACATGATCAAGGCCACCGCGAGCGCCATTGCAGAACGCCAAGGCGTTGACCTGGTCATCATGCAGACCGAACCAGACAGCATTACCGTCACGCTTCGCACCGGTCGGATCGAGGCCGTGGGCTTTGCCGCCGAACTGCGTCGCCTTACCACCAACTGGTACGCGCACAAGTACGGCATCGACAACCTCTGGGGTGAAGTTGATCACGAGGACGATGACGGCGAACAGTGGAAAACAACATGATACTTGGGCGGGATGTTCAGCGATTGCTCATCGTGCTGCCTTCGTGGGTCGGCGATGTGGTTATGGCGACCCCCGTACTGCGGGCGCTGCGCGAACATCTGCCCGATGCCCGCATATGCGCCGCGATGCGGCCGGGCCTGGATGAACTGCTCGCAGGATGTCCCTGGCTTGATGAAACCATCGTAATGCGCAATGCCGGGCTGGGTGGACCGTTCGTCTTGGCCCGTGCCATTCACCGCTTCACACCCGAGGCCGGCGTGCTACTGCCGAACAGCTTTCGCAGCGCATTGACCTTGCGTCTCAGCGGTTGCCCGATTCGCATCGGCTTCGGGCGCGATGGACGTTCATGGATGTTGACTCACGTGGTAACACCACCCGCACGCAGCGTACCCACACCGACGCTGGACTATTACGCATTGCTTGGGCAAGCTGCGATCGACGTGGATGCCATCGACCGCACGATGCAACTGCACACAACCGACGATGAGCGTGAGCACGCTCATCAACTGCTGCGCGGAGTCACAGGAAAGTTCGTTCTCCTCAAC
The DNA here is from genome assembly GCA_003562195.1 of Phycisphaeraceae bacterium. Lineage (GTDB taxonomy): Bacteria > Planctomycetota > Phycisphaerae > Phycisphaerales > SM1A02 > PWVT01. The sequence continues at coordinate 4,688 of PWVT01000280.1, forward strand.
CCCGGCGCGAGCAAAGCCGAGAAACGCTGGCCGGCGAAACGCTTCGCTACGGTTGGTGACGCACTGGTGACAGCGCATGACATGACCATCGTGGTGAACGGATCACCAGCCGAAGCCGATGTCACCCGTGCGATCATCACCGCTTCAACCATGCCTGATCGGTATGTGAACCTTGTCGAGCGAGGCGTGCGACTGGGTTCATTAAAGGCGGTGATTGAACGAGCGGCATTGATGATCACAAACGATACCGGGCAGCGGCACATTGCTGCTGCACTGGGTACGCCGATGGTAAGTCTGTTTGGCCCGACCGATCATCGCTGGACAACGCTTTCAAGCGTGCACGAGCACATCCTTCTCGCAGAGCCGTTTCTGCCAGAAGAACTGACTGCGGATGACCACGCTGCTGCCTGCGTGATTGATCGAATCAGACCATACGATGTGATTGTCGCTTCCGAGTCAATGCTGGCTGAATCGAACGGCTGACCGAGTCGTCGAAGCTGCTATCGTGTTGACATGAGCAACACCACCACCGCCAGCGTACCGGCCAAGACCGCGGATTTGCCCTCATGGGATCTCACGCCGTTTTTTGAGAACCTCGATGATCCTGCACTGGATACAGCCATCAGTGCCTTTCGCGCTGATGTGGCTGCTTTGCAGTCGCACTTTGAGACGCACAGCATCGGCACACCCGAACCGCCACAACACGAGGTGACTGCAACGGATGTGGAGTACGTCGTCAAGGCGCTCAACAAAGTTGCGGCAAGCATGGTGGTGATTCGTGCGTTCATCAACAGCTACATTACTGTCGATTCGCGCAATGAACGTGCACAACAACGCATGAGCGAGCTTGAGCCATTGCTGACGCAGTTCGCCACACTCAACACGCGCGTCACCGCATGGATGCAACACGTTCCGGTGGACTCGCTCACTGAGGATTCTGAATTGATCGCTGAGCACCGCTTTGCGCTCAACACAATGAACACCGAGGCGAGCAAGCTCATGTCCCCCGCAGAGGAAGCCCTTGCTGCTCAGCTTGCGGAAACCGGCGGCAGCGCGTGGGCGAAACTCCACGGCAACTTCACCTCACAGATCGAAGTGCAGGTCCAAGGCGACACACTGCCCATGTCAGCAGTGCGAAATCTCGCGTTTGAACGTGATGCATCGCTTCGCAAGGCCGGCTACGACGCAGAGCTTGCTGCATGGAAGCACCATGAACTCGTCATCGCATCAGCCATGAACAGCGTCAAGGGTGAAGCGTCGCTGCTCAATCGCAAACGCGGCTGGGGCGGCCTGCTGGATGAATCACTCTTCCGAGCCAACATGGACCGCGAAGCGCTCGATGCCATGCTCGATGCTGCCCGCGACGCGTTCCCGGTCTTCCGCCGCTACCTGCGCGCCAAGGCCCGCATGCTCGGCCACGAAGCTGAGAGTGGCCTGCCGTTTTACGACCTGTTTGCGCCCGTCGGCCAATCCGCAGATTGGACCTACACCGAAGCCGCCCAATTCATCGAACGACACTTCAGGGGCTACTCGGCCAAGCTCGCTGATTTCGCAGTGCGCAGTTTCGAGGAAAACTGGATCGATGCAGCACCTGCTCCGGGCAAACGCGATGGCGCGTTCTGCATGTCAGTGCGAGACGATCAATCACGCATTCTCATGAACTTCAAGCCCGCCTTCGGATCGGTCGCCACGCTCGCGCATGAACTCGGACATGGCTATCACAACCTCTGTCTCGCCTCGCGCACCATGCTCCAGCGCACCACGCCAATGACCCTTGCGGAAACAGCC
>PWVT01000185.1 GCA_003562195.1 Phycisphaeraceae bacterium
ACGGCGACCAGCGACGCATGTCATTGCTCAACTGGCCGATGTCCTCGATCGTTGCGCTGCCATCCAGGTTTGCTACTGGATACTCCTGCAAACCCCAGCGAACGATCGGCAACCCAGTGCGAAAATCACCGAGATCGACATTCTCATTCGCTTCGATGCGGCCGTTTTGACCGATGAACCATTGCTGACTACTCCACTCTGACACATCGCCACCGGCGCCAGGCATGACAAACGGTGGACGCAGTTCAACGTATCCAACGTAAGTGCTCGGCTCGGGATCAGCATATGGCGCGTGCTCAGGATCAGCATTCTCCTCCGCACGGCCGGTCGGGCCAAAGACAATCAATTGCGAAGGGTTGCGCGCTTCAGTGAAACGAATAGCTGCCAGACGATCGCGCTCGCGTGCGGCGCGCGTGAAGTTCACCGTGCCGTCACCTCGTCGCCACGGATGCATGTCCGAAACCTCGCTCCCGCCATGTCTGGTATCGCCGCCGACGAAGATCGAGTTCAACCCGTACGACGGAACATTGGCGATGCCAAGCTGCGTCTCACTGGCACCGTGGTCACCGTACACCCCATCATCAAACTCACTGCTCAATCGACCCAGCAGGCCGCGATCGCGATAGTCGCCCATCATCACCCGCCACGCGTTGTCCATGTACGGCGCCAATCGCCAGACGTAGCCAGCCGTGTCATCCGCGTGCAGGTAGTTGCCGGGCTGCCCCGTGCTGTCAACGCCGCCAATGCGTACACGCAGATCAATCGTTCCGGGATTTGTATCGTCATCGTCAATCAAAGCCGGCGTGATATACCCCGGCAACAAATACTGTCGGTTGTCCGTCATGTACGCGTTGTAACCAGCGATCATTTGCCGCAGTGAGTTGACTGACTCCGTGCGATTGGCGCTATTGCGCACGCCGCGCATGCCCACGAACACCAGGCCGATGAGCACCGCGATAATGGCGACCACGACAATCAACTCAACAACGGTGAATCCCGCGCGACGAGTGGGTGTGGTTCTGGGCATCAATGCAATCTGCATGCGATTGTGGGAAAACATGGTCTTACCCGCCTCCGAAAAAGATGATGTCATCGTAGTCATCAACGATGCGCGGGCTGAGTTGTGTGATGTCATCGACAGGATTGTTTGGTTCGCCGGGGCCATCTTCACGGGAGAAGAACACGCCGTCCGGGCCGGCCGAAATCAACACATACGCGCCGCGCGAGGTCCCCTCAAGCGGCTGATTTTCGACACCAAACGCCGGGTGACGAATAAGCTGCGCAAACGTTGCCATGCGATCACTCTCAGGCACTCGATTGAGAATGCTGTATTCCACTTGATCCTGCCCTTGGTCACCCAGTCGAGTCGAAAGCAGATAGCCGGTCATACCCGCAAAGCGCGTGGAGTTGTTATTGCCAAAGAGAAACTGGGCACGGTCATTCTGGTCGACTTCGCCGACCAGTTCACCAGAGGTCCGAATCTGGCGAATGTAAATGATCGGCTGCCCCCAGGCATCCACAAGATCCATGATGCGTACCACGTCGTTCTGATTCGGCTCGTTCGTCGCCGGATTCCACTGGCCATCAGCAACGAGAACCTCTCTCGCACCCGGTGTGTAGTACGGCGCATGTGGTCGGCCGTTGATCACCGGCCCCTGGCCAATATCTGCCAACTTAATCTTCAGCGACCAATCGCCGATCGTGATGAGATAATCCTCTTCGTAATCTTCGAACTCTTGCGCGATCGAGCCAGAGGTTATCCCCGGCGGCAGTACGCGATATCCGCCCATCAGATGAAACAGCGCGTTCTCCGTGCTGGTGAAGGTGATTTGTTCACCATCAAGTTGTGCATCATGCTGAGCCAAAACGCGTTCAGGAATCACCCCCGGGTACTGGCCGTGCTCCGTTTGAAACGCATCACATGCCGCAGCAAAGTTCTGCATGGTCGACAATGTTCTGGACTGCATGGCCGTGGTGCGCACGCGCCCCATCGCGACCAGGAGCAAACTGGCAAGCAGTGCGATGATGCCGACCACCACGAGCAGTTCCGTAATTGAAAAGCCCGACCGCCGTTGCGGGGTCGTCCGACGACGAGCGCGTGATCGCGTTTCCGGATTGAGTGAGATGCTGTGTATGACCTTCATGAGCGTGGTTCCCTTGGCAATGCGCCAATGCGACACCCCGGACGTTCGGGGTTTGACCCGTCACGCTCATCCGCTGTCACTCCTAGCGTATCACCAAAATCGGCCCTGTCCAGAAAAATGTGCCACCTGGCGTCCAAATCCAACGTCTGGGCGGTACGAATGAATGCCTTAGGTTTGCCCGTCCCATTGATCTGAGCCATCTGCATCACGAAACGCCGTGCGAAGCTGCTCAAACGTCGCGTCGTCCAATGGCCCTATAGCCACTGCCTTCAAATTCGCGGGCACCCGGTCCGGCCGCGTTGTGCCGACAATCGCCGTTTGCACGCCCGGCACCGTCAAGGTGAACCGCAATGCAATTTCCGGCCACAGTACCGCCGGGTCACCCTCCAGGCCCAACATCTCCAGCGACAAGCCCATCGCCTTGAATCGCTCGACATACGGCTGGGCGTAGTTTTTGTACTGCTCATACTGCGCGGCATCCTTCCACGCAGCATTGGCGATCGGCCGCTTGACCATCACACCGACATTGTGCTCACGCGCAGCGGGCATGACTCGGTCAATGTTGTTCTGATCGCAAATGTTGATTGATGTCTGCAGGACACGCACATCCGGCTGGGCAACCGCCCACACCGCTGCCTCATTGTCACCGGAGTACCCTACGAAGCGAATTTTCCCCTCCTCGCGAAGCTGCACCAGTTCACCCAATCCATCGCCTTTCTTGAGCGTGTCAAGATCGCACGAATGCAGCAACATGACATCTATCACATCGGTGCGCAGATTCTGTAGCGAACGCTCGACACTGGCGCGAATCAATTTTGGCGACCACGCAGGGGCATCTGATTCTTCAATTGCATGGCCGCACTTGCTGATGAGCACAAACTCATCGCGCCGATGGCCGATCGTTTCGCCGATCATCGCCTCCGAGCCGCGATACATCGCTGCTGTGTCGATCACATTCACGCCGTGATCGAGCAGTGCGGTCAACACTTCACGGACTGCATCCTTGTCGGCCTCCAGTAATCCGATTGGCGCACCGCCAAAGCCAAGTGGAGACACTTCCAACCCGGTCGAGCCAAACCCTCGCCGCTGTTCTGAGGTAATTGTGGTCATGCCATCATCGTAGCCCCGCTTGCGTCTCGCTTCGCAAAGGGGCTTGTTCGTGCGCGGTTTCAACGCTTCGAGAGCGGCAATGCATAGTCATTGCATAGACGCTCAGCTGCGCATCGGCGCGCGCCATGGTTGCCGTCGGCCCAAAGGTGAGCACATCTATTTTTGGGAGTGATTGCCATGGCCGACTTGAACAATCGTACAGCCGCCCTTGCACGAATCCGCGATCAATGCCTGGCCGACTCGGTTGCTGCTGCCCGGAAGCTGCATCCGATGGATTTACCCGATACCTGGCCTCCGCTTCCCGATACTCGCGGCATCGACACGGCCGGATTCCAACGCATGTTGCAGCGCGAGCTTGATGCGCCGGATCATCCACTCAACTGGCATCGATGTGCGCTTCACTCCCCAGCCGTGCGCAACCGCGCGCACAAGATGTTCTTTGCTATCCGTGAAAATCTGTGGCATTCAAATGAATATTTCGCGCTTCGGGAAAAGGCGAGAATCATCCTGGATCTTGTCATTGAACTGGCACGCGAGGAGGGCTTCCCGTGGTATGTGAATGTCCAGGCCCGTGAAGTCATGCGTCTGGCCCGGCTGAATCACTGCTCCATGGCCATGCGACTGGCAGAACTCGAATGCTTCGCCATCACACGTCCCGCCCGGCGGATCAACCTCGGCGACGACCCGGCAGGACTCCCCCGCTGGCCGCGCAAGGAAAACAACTGGAGCGTTGATCCTGATTCGCCATTGGAGGACATTGCTCAATGGGTCATCCGCTATCGCCGAGGCATTCCCGACAATGCCAACCGCGCTGCATGGTGGCTCAACTATGATTTGCTCTGTGGCACTGGGCGGGTGCTGCCGTGCTTTGTGGTCAGCGTCAATACGTTGGCCAAGACGTATGAGAACCGCAACAGGCCGATGGGCGTCGTGCCGAGTTATGCGACTGATGAAGGAATGAAGGCCATGAAGCGCCTGCTCGCCCAGCGCGGCCCGATCCCGCCACCGGGTTTTCGAGCGCCATTGTGGGACGGTGTGTAATCGTTTCCCGCGGCTTGCGGCTTAGCACGTACGGCGGGTGGATTACTGCTCGCCTCTGGAGATCTGCCAGTATTCCAGTTCGACGGGGGCCTGGCGGCCGAAGATGGTCACGAGGACGCGCACAAGGCCCTTGTCAGGCAGGACTTCATCAACGGTGCCTTCGTAGTTTTCGAACGGACCTTCGTTGATGGTGACGTTGTCGCCCTTGGCGAACTCCATGCGGACTTCAGGTTCTTCCTCGGGCAACCGCGAGTCGAAGAGCATTTTTTCGACCTCGTGGGGCACCATGGGCGTCGGACGGCCTGCGGTGCCGACGAAATCGCCCACACCTGTGGTTTCCTTGATGAGAAAGAAGACATCCTGCGGGATTCGTCCGTCATCTTCGAGCTTCATTTCGACGAAGACATAGCCGGGGTAGAGCTTGACTTCGGAGGTCTTGGCCTTGCCGCCCTTGAGGGTTTTAGTTTTTTCGGTGGGAACCATGATTCGCCCGACGAGATGCTCAAGGCCTTCGATCTGGACTTTTCGCATAAGGGTCTCTCGGACATGGCTCTCTTTATTGGAGGCGACGCGCAGGACGAACCAGTCCATGCCATCGCGATACATCGGCAGATCGGTTGCCGGGTCGAATGGCTTTTCTTCGGCTTGGGCCTGCTCAGGATTGGTCTTATTTTCCGCGTGCATGGGGCTTCCACCTTGCATTGTCAATCGGGGATGCGATCAGCCGGTGTATTCAAGAACGCCGGCTCGCATGGAGAGGAACTGGAAGAACAGATCGAGGACGAAGCAGCACAAGGCGATGAAAACCGTGATGGAGATGACGATATACGTCGAACCCATGATCTCTTTGCGATTGGACCAGTTGACTTTCTTCATTTCGCCCTCGACCGCGATGAGGAAGTCGACGACATTGCGCTTGCGTCCGATGAGGTGATAACCGATGGCACCGAACACGGAAAAGACGATGAGGAACGTGATGGCCTGTGTGTACACCGGCTCCATGCCGAAGAGACGGACGTTGGAGACGATATCGGAGAGCCAGTAGGCGCCGAGGAAGACGATCAGGCCGAGGCCAATGGCGGTATTGACCCGCGTGTACCAGCCCTGTCCTTTTTTGTAGATGCCAAGTTCCATAGTGATGGGTGCCTGTGCGAGAAAGATTGACGAGAATCGCGAAGCATGGTCGTTTCGCGAACACGCCGGGAGTGACTCGAACACTCAACCTGCGGATTTGGAATCCGCTGCTCTGCCAATTGAGCTACCGGCGTAGTGAGCTGGCGTCGAAAATGCGCCTTTGCGCGCTCAATCAAGCCAGTAACGAGTCACTTTCGCTTGATTTTATGCAAGGTGTGCTTGCGAAGGCGCGGGCTGTACTTTTTGAGACCGGCTTTGATTTTTTCGGAAATACCGCCCTTGACGCGAATCGGGGTGCGATAGTTCAGATCACCGGTTTCCGTGCACTGCAGCCAGACGAACTCTGTATCGGTTTTCTTGGCCATGGTGTTCTTGGCTTTCAGGAAAAAAGGGCTCAAAGCCCAGGCATGGTGATGCCTGGGCTTTGGCCAATGTCGTTACTTGACGATCTTGGTCACAACGCCGGAGCCGACGGTGCGACCGCCTTCGCGGACAGCAAAGCGAAGACCTTCTTCCATCGCGATCGGCTTGTCCTCGAGGTCGATCTTCATCTGCACGTTGTCGCCGGGCATGCACATTTCAGCCCCGCCGAGCAAGTCGAGTTTACCGGTGACATCCGTCGTGCGGAAGTAGAACTGCGGCTTATATCCGGAGAAGAACGGCGTGTGGCGGCCGCCTTCTTCCTTCGTCAGCACATACACCTCAGCTTCGAACTCGGTGTGCGGCGTGATCGAACCGGGCTTGCAGAGCACTTGGCCGCGTTCGATGTCGTCCTTTTCAATACCACGCAGCAGTGCGCCGACGTTGTCGCCCGCTTGGCCTTCGTCGAGCAGCTTGTTGAACATTTCAACACCGGTGACCGTGGTTTCCTGCGGCTTCTCGTTGAGACCGACGATCTCGACCTTATCGCCGACCTTGACGATACCGCGCTCGATACGACCGGTCACCACCGTACCGCGACCCTTGATCGAGAACACATCTTCAACCGGCATCAGGAACGGCTTGTCGGTCTCACGCTCTGGCTCGGGGAAGT
>PWVT01000163.1 GCA_003562195.1 Phycisphaeraceae bacterium
CTTTAACATTTGCATAATAGAATCGAATGCCTCTCATGAGGGTCGGCACAACGTAGATTCCGGATGACGTCCGAAATGCCTCATTGTTATAATCGTGCGGTATTCATGTCATCAAGTGGAGTGGCTCAATGTCTCTTGAATCAACACACGGATCATCGTCTTCAAAGAAGATCGTGCTCATTGTCGTTGGTGTCGTGGTGGGAGTGATACTGCTGCTGCTCGTCGGCGCAATCATTTTCGGAACGATGCTGATGCGGCCCGCGCTTGGGCAGGCACAGGAAGCCGCCAGGGGGCTGAGGAGCGCAACGCACCTACGGCAGATCGAAGTGCAACTGCAGACCGCGGCGCAGGATGAGGCCGGGCCGGCCAATTCGATCGAGGAATTGATTGAACGGGGATACATCACCGTTGATCTCCTTGCTTCGCCAGCGGGTTCAGTCGGTGACGGCCGTGGCGATTACTGGATTACCTTCAATCGCCCAGAGCGCGATGAAGTCGATGATCCTGAATCATTCATCGTCTCCTACGATCGAGCCATGTATTCGCAGGGCAAGAGTATCTCCGCGTGTGTGCTGGACGGGGAGTGCTCGGTGTATTCGTTGGCCGATTTCGAATCGTTGCTTGCCAATCCTGTTAACGAAGGCCGGGATTTCAATCGTCCCGCCCGGGAAAGTAGAGCACCCTAAACTTGATGCCTGAGCAATCTGTGAAAAAACCTCTGACGTGGTGGGTCTCTGCTGCGATCTGTGTGCTTGTTGTCGTCGCCCTGGCTGGTGCGGCCGTGGTGAAATTTGTGCAGCCGGGCGAGTATGCTGAACAAGCCGCTGCATCGGGCATGCAGCCCGCTCACCTGACGACGCTCGGCGTGTTGTTGGCCGCCTGCGCGCTGGTCTTCGCGATCCCCATGACGCGGGTGCTCGGTGCAGTCCTGATCACCGGGTATTTCGGCGGGGCCATTGCAACGCATCTGCTGGCGGACGATCCGATTGGCACTTTTGTGGTGCCGGTGATACTTCCGGTGTTGGCGTGGCTGAGCGTCTATCTCGTTGATGCACGTGTGAGAGCACTGCTGCCGGTTCGTCTGTGACGGCACGACAGAAAGGCGCGACCGGTGGTCGGGATGGGTTGCCGCTGCGTGGCTGGAACATTTCTCGGGTTTCACCTTGCATTGGGCCAAATGCGTGGCATGGTGTGAGGATGTCCGTACAAAAAGCGAACACCGCTGTCCGGAAGCACGATGGCGCGCCTTGGCCATCGACTGGAAACGGATGCTCTGCTCGTTGGGATACATCCCTTTTGCGTCAAGTACATGGGCCCCCGCGATTTTTGAAACGCCCCCGCTGTTTTTTCAGCGGGGGCGGGTCGGCTGTTGTGGATTGGTGTTGGGCGTGTTCAGCCCCAGTTGCTCAGCAGCAGCAGCAAGTCGGAGACATCGACTTGGCAGTCGCCGTTGATGTCAGCCGGGCAATTGCCGGGATCGGCGCATGTGCCCCACGCGCTGAGGAGGATAAGCAGATCGGAGACATCGACGACGCCATCGTTGTTCAGATCGGCTGCATTGCCGGGGATTTCAAAACCACGGACCACGAGTACACGGTTGCCGCCGCCGAAGGTGGAGAAGAGAAAATCGTTGGTGAGCGGATCGACGGTGGCGCCTTCGGCGCCGCTCAGGCCGGTGACGAGCACGCGGCGGGTGTCAAGGATCGGGTCGCCGTTGGCATCGACTTCGTACGACGCGACGCGGCCGCCGCTGTATTCGGAGATGAGCACGCTGTCGTTTTCAAAGTTCGGGCTGCCTGCTGAGACGAAGGCGATGCCCTCAGGCCCATTGCCGATGACAATATGATCCTTCATCGCTGCAATATCGAACGTGCCTTTGCCATCAGGTGTGATGGTGGTGTCGTACCAGCGGCTGCCGGTGTAGGTGGCGATTTTCAATCGGCCTTCTCCGGGAAAACCGGCCGGGGGGAAGTTGAGTGTGCCGGTGGAGCCGAGCACACCGAGGTCAGCGAGTGCGATGATCTTGTCCGGTTCGGTGCTGCCGGGAAGGATTTGGCCGACGGTGTTGTTGGAATAGGTGGTGAAAAACAGCACGTTGTCCGGCCCGTAGGCAAGGCCGCCGTCGATGCGCGGTGCGGTGGCGTACAGCGTGGCCTGGCCGACGAAGCCGGTGACGATGTTGTCACATCCGCGCACAACCTGAATGGCGTAAATCGCTGCACCGAGTTGATTGGCCTGACCGCCGATCAACAGCGTATTGGGATCGTCATGCTTGAAGGTCAACCCGCCGTAGGGCGTGGGTACGCCCGGCACGGAGCCAAGATCCTGCAGTGTGTAGTTGAGTTCGAACTCCGGCGTGATGTCCTGGGCGGAGGTGAACGAGGCGGACAGGTGAAACGCAATGATTGCAGCACACGTCAGAAGCAGACGCATCGGTGGTTCCTTTCGATTGATGACTGGTGGTGCTGCCATTGCGTTCGTGGCATGTACAGCTTCACCAGTATCCTCTCAGGACCGTGCTGGTGCAAGAACAAAATGGAACATTCGTCCGTTAGGTACTGGTACAGTTTGAAAGTGGAACAGGCCTCTGGCCTGTTGATAGGTTCCTCAGGCGGGACGCCTGTGCCACCGGATTCAAACTGTACCAGTACGGTCCATTACATGCCACAGCGGCAATTACTGGAACATGCGGCCTGCGAGTTGGACATTGTTCGCCAGCGAGTTGAGCGCGCTGGACTGGCTCTGCATTTGTGCAATGGCGGATTCCATCGCGGTGAATTGGCGTGTGAGTTGCTCGCGTCGGCGCTCCAGACGCTGGTCGAGCCGTGCGATGCGTTCCTGTGACAGCTCAATTTGGCTCTTGAAGTTGTTGTCCGCCAGGGTGAGCGTGCCGTTGATCGAATCCGTGAGATTATCGAGCAGTTGGTCGAAGATGTCTCCAAGGCCGCGGACAGAGATATCATCACCGGTCTTTTGCACGGTGATGCCGGGCAAGATTTCCTCGGATGTTTTTGGCGTGGATTCATATGCTGCAAAGAGTGCTTCGACTGCTTCGGGGTCATTCTCCCATGCTTGTTCGAATTGCTCACGGTTGAACTCGAGCTTTGCCCCTGTGCCGATACGGATGCCGACATCGCGCAGGAACCGATACTGGGTTTCAACCCCTTCAGCCGGCCGCTGGATGGTTCGCATGAGCGTGGATCGCACGCGCGAAGAAGTGGGATTCCCAAGCAGGATGCCGCGCTCTTCAGTGTCGACGTCGAAAAAGTCGTATTGGTCAATGCGTGCGATCGTGTCATTGAATGCAGTGACGAATTTCTCGACGGCCTCAATGATCTTGGCATCATCGCGTTTGACCTCGAGGGAGACAGTGCTGTCGCTGGCTGCGTGCAGATCAATACTGACGTTGGGGATGACGTTGTTCAGCGTGTTGGTGCTGCTGGTGACCAGGAAGCCATCGCCGCCTGAACCCTCTCCCCCGCCGACGAGCACCTTGGCATCCTGTCCTTTGGACAGGGTGGACAAGCCGAGATCGAAATCCCCACTATCGAGGATCATTTCGCCATTTCGTCCGCTGACTTGCGAAGTGAAGTTGATGCGATATCCGTTGGCGCCAGAACCGGTGTTGAGAATCGACGCGCTGACTGGTGCGCCGGACGCGTTGATCTTGCTGACAATGTCGCTCAACGTGTCGGATGGGCTGAACTGCAGTTCGCGGGTGTACCCGCCATCGATTATCCCGCCGGAGATTGATTCAGATGTCCCGAGGATGTTGAGATCGCGCGCGGTGTTTCCGTTGACAGCATCAACGCGCAGGTTGGTGAACGGGGTAGCGTCACCTTTATGTGTGAGATCTTCCTCGATGAGAAGCCCATCACCCGTGTCGTTCACGCGGGCCTTGACGGCCAAGCCGCCGTTGCCGCCTTGTGCATTGATGACCTGGATGACATCAAAGAGCGTGCTTTGGCTGGAGCCGATGTTAATTGTTGCGGATTTTCCGAAGCCGTCAGTAATGCGAAAGCTGCCGCTGGCGATGCCTCTGCCATAGTTCAAGTCCGAGAGTTTGCTTGCTTCGCTGACATAACTCGCAGAAAGGTTCGAGCCACGAAAGGAGTTCTCTGCCGTGTCTGCCTCAATGCCAAGTGACGCTGCCGCCGAGCCGGCAACGATGAGATTGCTCGCGCTGCCGCCGGAAGTGTCAGTGATCTGCAAACCGGTGCCTGCATTGTTCAGCGACGCGGTAATGCCGAGTCCGTCTGACGCGGCCTGGGAGTTGATCGCATCTACGATCTGGCTGAGCGAGTGCATTGCGTCCAGGCCTGTGACTTCTGTCGTGGCGCCGGTTCGATCGGTGAGGCGCAGCGAACCACCGGCAAGGCCCTCGCCACCGTTGAGATTGCGCGTCAGCACCGAGCCAAGCTCCGCGATCAGACGCTCACCGTTGATCGTTCCCCCTTCGACACCTTCGATACCGGTGTAGATGCCAAGATGCTTCGCAGCAAACTCATTCGCGACCGAACCGCGCACGATCAGATTGCCGCCCCCACTGGTGTTGTCAGTGAGTTGCAATGCGCCGGTGGATTCATTAATAGATGCTGTGACGGCGCCGTTACTTTGTTCGTTGATACGTTTGACGATCTCGCCGAGCGTGGATGCGGGTGGCTTTTGGATCGTGTTGGGAATGGTCTCGCCGGTGAAGCTGTCCGCTTCAACGCCTTCAGTAAAGAGGCCGAGATCACTGGCGGTGGCATCTTCGTTTTCCCCAGCACCGAGAATTTTCAAATCTCCATCACCACCGATCGTGTCGGTGATGGTGAACCGCTTTCCATCAGTGACGCTCAGTTGGATGTGTCCGCCAGTCTGATTGTTGATACGGTTAATGAGACCGTTGACGGTTGTGACCCCGGAGAGGTTGACTTCATACTCGGTGCCATCGCGCGCAACGAACTTGATGTCGGGATTGTCGTTGTCGGTGCTGAGGGTGACGCCTTCGCCATTGTTCAAATCCGCGAGCAGTGTGTCATTGTCGATGCTGGCGTTGATGCGTCCGAAGTCGATGTTGTGCAGCGTGCCGTCAGCGGTGGTGATGCGAATGTCCGGGTTGTTGTTGCGGATCAGCACGCCGGTGCCATCGTTGAGCGTGTGCAGCCCGGTTTGCCCAGCAATGGTATTGATGCTGCTGCCTGTCACGGTGCCGCTACTGCTGGAGCCGACGATTCCCAGATCGGTTGCGGTGAACGATCCTGTTGCGTTGGCGATGGACAGCGTGCCGCTGCCGCCGGACGTATCGTCGATGACCAGTCCGTCACCTTCTACGCGAGCAGTGACGGAAATGCCCTCGGCATTGTTGATACGCTTCAAGACTTCGTTGACAGTCGTGGCGTCAGCGAGGTTGATTGTGGCTTTGTCGCCGGATTGATCGGTGATGACAATCTTGCCGGCTCGTACACCCTTCCCACCGTTGAGTTCGGCGAGGTCGCGGTCGCGATCGAGCGTCCCATTGCCGAATGCCATGGTGAGCGATTCCAAGCCGATCGGCGAGGTGTCTGTGTCGTTGAAGCCCTTGCTGAGTTTCTGCGATGTGCTCACAAGTTGCTTGACGATGAAGTTGAATGTGCCCGGCTGGGCCTTCGCGCTGGCTGTGGCCGAGAGAATGCCCTTGTCACTACTGTTGGCCAAGGCCGATTGAAAGATGTTGTCCATCCGAAACGATCGTGCTGTGCTCTTGAGACTCAACAACCGCGCATTGATATCGAGCATCGCGGTTTGTTGCGATTGCAATCTGGCGATGCGTTGCTGCAGCGTGGCCTTGCCGCGGCCTTCCAGTGCAATGAGACTGTCGATCAGACTGGCGGGGTCGATGCCGCTGATCAACCCGACACCGGTTGTGATGGACCCCATTGGTCGCTCCTTGTCTGGAAGATGACGAGACGAACGTTCAAGCAGCCCGGCCAGTCGGCGTATGCATCGAGGTGTCGAGATCTGCGGGCCAGGCAATCAGGTGACGCTTGGCATGCCGAAGAATCAACACATCTGATGCCCAAGACGCAAGCGTGCGGTGAAAGAGGCGTCGAGCTTCCTGCACGCGCTGTTGCGTCATTGGGACGGACGGTGCCTGAAGTATCATCGGCAAATTGTCGCTTGCTTCATTCATGCCAAAGCTCCTGTTTGAGCCGGCTATGCAAAATCCATCAACAAATAGCGCACCAGCCGCTCGCTGTTGATTATCGACACCTTGCATGTGCGACTTTGCCAAACTTGCGCAAGGAACGCGCAAGGATTGACCACCAAGAAGAAACGCCCCTGCCGAGCTGGCAGGAGCGCCTTTTAAGGATTACGGAAATGAACGATTCGAGCTTATTTCGCGGTGTATTTCCCGCGGGAGACCTTGCGGAAGATCTTGGGATTGGTGATCAGTGCCTGGTTGACGATGGTTCGGAAGTTCTCGCTGGTCGTGCGATAGCCGGCTTTTTGAACGGCATCAGCCACTTCCGACACGCCCATTGTTCGTCCCTTGAGTACGCCCTGCAGCGAATCGACAAGATTCATTTCGTTGCGAGGTCGACGACCGGCAGACCGTCGGGTGGTCTTTGTTCGAGCTAACGGTGGGCGTCCGGGGCCGCGACGGCCTGCAGGTCGACCGGGGCCACGACGCCTCGATTCGTCGCCATGACGGGCGATTTCACGATCTAACTCATCAAGTTCCGCTGCGAGTTCCTGACGGCGATTGCTCAAGTCCTGAAGAATGCTTGCGCGGCGATCAATCTCTGCCTGCAGATCAGCCAGTGATGCGGCGGACAGGCCAGTCTTTTTACCACGAGGTCGCCCCACCTTGCTTCGTTTCTTTCGCTTCTTTTTTGCCATATTGATTAGTTCCTTGCAAGGGATGAAGATGAACGTCCCCGTCATGTAACGAATCTTTGATCTTATATTCGCTTTAGCTTCTTGGCAACCGACACACAGCATTGCAAGATAAGTTGCTGGGTTGTCACATGAATATGCGGTAGTTGTAACTGCGAAACTTGCATTAGCGATCATCGGTTGGGAGATTCAGCCGTTGCAACAATCCGTCAAACTCATCGAAGCTGTAAAAGCTCACGACCAATTGGCCGCTGCCTTTTGCTTTGCCGAGGCGGATCTCCACTCTCGTGCCAAGCTGTTCACTAAGACGGCGCTGAAGATCATCAACATGGAGTTGACGCGCATTTGGTTCATTGCGGGGATCGCGATTCTTATGTCGCGAGGATCGTGCTGCAGCGCGGGCCCGGCGTTCAATTTCGCGAACAGACCAGCCGCCAGCAATGCATTCCAGTCCAATTTCACGCCGCTTTTGGATATTAGGAATAGCAAGCAACGCGCGCGCGTGCCCCATACTCAGCTTCCGATGTCGCACTGCATCTTTGAATTCGTGATCGAGTTCTAGCAGTCGCAGGTGATTCGTGACGTTTGAACGTTCCAATCCGACTCGTGTTGCCACTTCCTGATGCGTCATGGAGAAGTCTTGCGCAAGGCGCAAGAACGCTTCTGCGCGGTCGATTGGATTAAGATCTTCGCGCTGTATGTTTTCGATCAGCGCGAATTCTGCAGCTTCTTTGTCATCCACATCACGGACGATGGCCGGAACACGGTCAAGGCCGGCGATCTTGGCGGCCCGCCAACGGCGTTCACCTGCGATCAATTGGTACGCCCTGCCGCTGAGCGCTTTGCGGACAACCAGCGGCTGCATCAGGCCAGCTGAACGAATCGAATCGGCCAGCGATTCGAGTGCCCGATCGTCAAACTGCTGCCGGGGCTGATAAGGGTTGCGCTCAATCATATTGACATCAATAAATATCAAATCTGATCGATCTTTTGGTTCTGGTGCTTCGACGCTGACGGGAGGCGAAACGAGGCTGCTGAGCCCCCTGCCCAGCCGCCGCTTTGATTTTGCAGATTTTTCGTTCGTCATATGCGTGTTGTGACATGTTGCACGTGAAACGTCAAGTCGGAGGTGAATCGTGGAGCACAGGCAGTCGATGTATCGATGCAACCATGGCTGCAACAAAGACCAGATTTGAGGAGGAACTGATGAGCCGGCTCAACGCAGCGGAGGCAGAACTTGCTTCGCTACGTAAAGTTGTCGATCATCAGCAGCGGCTCGCGATGGTTGGAACGCTCGCAGCTGGAGTGGCACATGAAACCAACAACCTGCTGACACCAGTGCTCGCTTATGCACAAATGGCACGAAGCAAGCCAGACGATACTGCTCTTCTACAGACGCTCCTTGAAAAATGCCTGGTCGGCGTTCAGTCAGCGACCGAAGTCGCTTCCGCTATCCTGGACTTTTCAGATCCAACGGCTGGACAGTCATCTGCCAATGTGAGTGAAACCATTCGGAAGTCGATCCTGTGCTTGGGTGGGGCCTCTTGTGACTGTGTGGTTCGGGTAGATGATGGCCTTGCAGTGAGCATGCCACCCCTTGCCATTCAACAAGTGATCATGAACCTATTGTTGAACGCGAAGACTGCGCTAGGCGGTCGCGGTTGCATTGTGATTGAAGCCAGTCATGATGCCAGATCAGTCATTCTGACTGTCGCAGACAATGGTCCGGGGATTCCTGAGGAGGTTCGCGAGCACCTTTTTACCGCGTTTAGCGCGTCACGTGAAACATCCTCCGGCCGAGGTCTGGGATTGTGGATCTGTAAGCAGTTGCTAGATCGCGCGGGTGGCGTGATTGAATGTGAATCTGATGCCGAGCGCGGGACGACATTCACCATCACCTTGCCTCGCGCTTGAATCAGTCCGGCAGCAGGACGACATCACTTGGTTCGACGGCCATGTGAACAGTTTCGCCTCGGTCGCCCATGTGCGATGGATGCATTTCCACAACCCTCACAACGGTACCATCATCCAGCTCGATCAAGTACTGCGCCATTTCACCAAGGTAGATGGTCTGTAGCCGTTTGCCAGTCAAACCGTTATTCGACGACGCAGAATCGACAATTCGTAGTGCTTCGGGGCGAATTGAGCACGTGACGTTTCCCCCGCGCGGCGTGGTCTCCAAGCCAGCAGAACTACGCAATTTGCCAACCGGCGTCTCAAGAGTGACCAAGGCATCGTCTACATTCGAGACGGTCTATGAAATGAAATTTGTTTCTCCCAAGAAATCTGCAACAAAGCGCGATGTCGGTCGCTCGTACAATTGCCGCGGGGGGCCGATCTGCTTCACATCGCCATCACGCAGTACTGCCACGCGATCGGCCATTGAAAGAGCTTCTTTCTGATCATGCGTGACGTACACCGTGGTGATCTTTGTCTCAGTACAGATTCGCTTGATTTCAGTACGCATCTCCAACCGCAATTTTGCATCGAGGTTGCTCAATGGTTCATCTAATAGCAGTACAGTCGGCTCGATCACGAGTGCACGGGCAAGGGCAACACGCTGCTGCTGGCCGCCGGAAAGCTGGTTTGGTTTTCGTTTGGCATATTCTGCCATGCGAACAGATGCCAGTGCAGCCTGTGTTCGTTCCTTCTTCTCCGCAGGCGGCACTTTGCGGACTGTCAGGCCATAGGCCACGTTGTCAAAGACCGTCATATGTGGCCAAAGGGCGTAACTCTGAAAGACCATCCCCGCCTTACGCTTGTTCGGCGCGAGCCAGGTGACATCCCGTTCGCCAAAAAGCATCCTTCCCTCAGTGGGTTCGATAAATCCTGCGATCATTCGCAGTAGGGTGGTTTTGCCACACCCTGATGGTCCGAGCAGAAAGAACAGCTCGCCGGAATTGATCGTCAAATCCACGGAATCAACAGCTGTCGTGTCGCCAAAACGCTTCGTAATCCCTTTGAGGGTAATCGCCGTCATATCCGGAAACATAGCACACAGATGGCGGATAGGCGATCGAGCGTCCTTGGCCGTATGATGCCCATGTGTCTGATGCCGCCAACCAAATCGAAAGATTACGAACACTTCGTACCCGCCCCGCCCGTGATCTTTCCATCACAACCCTCGTGGGCGATATTGCCGAGCGAACTCGCAAGACCCACAAGAAGTTCGGGAGTTTGATCGAACTCTGGGAAGCGAATGTGCCTCCAGTTCTCTGCGCACGTACGTCAATCACAGGGCTACGCGGTGGAACGATGCATGTGGCGGTTGACAGTGCTGCGACGAGCTATGAATTGGATCGGCTATTGCGTGAGGGTCTGGAGCAAACCTTGCGCAGTCAGTATCGTGGAACGCTCATGCGCGTACGGCTCAAAGTTACTCCCGACGAGATTGCGCGAGCGTGAAATTTTCGATACCCTAAACGATTGCAGAAAGGCCAACGACCATGAACGCCCAAAAGAATCTCGCATTGACCATTCTTGCAGTCGCGTGCTTGACACTTACAGCTCTGCTGGTCGCGTGTGAAGCGGATCGCAACGTAAACGACGGGGGGGTGCCGACCGCCGATGTGCCAACACCCGCCGAAACAGAAGATGAACTCGAGGTGGCGGAAGAACCAGCCATCGAAGACGAAGAGGAGCCAATGACCGATACTCCAGACTATCCCGGCGATGCTGTATCTGGCGAGCCGATCGAAACCCAAAGTGGCCTTGTGTACTACGAGATTCGTGAAGGTGATGGCCCGCAGCCCGCTTCTTCAAGGAGCCAGGTGACGGTGCACTACACGGGCTGGCTGCTCGATGGCACCAAGTTTGATAGCTCGGTTGACCGTGGCCAACCCGCCACGTTCCCATTGAATCGAGTGATTCCCGGCTGGACTGAAGGGGTTGGCTCGATGAGCGTTGGTGGCAAGCGTAAGTTGATCATCCCCGGCGACCTTGCGTATGGGAACAATCCGCCACCGGGATCGCCGATTCAGCGGAACGCCACGCTCGTGTTTGATGTCGAACTCATCAGTGTCCACGACTGATTCTTCGGTGTTTCGTTTCGAGATGGGAAACCACGTGGGTATGCTGTAGCGATGCGCATCGCTTTTCGCGACAGCTCTCAACGCCGCATCGGGACGGCAACGATCGATGCAGCCGCTCGGCCGACACGCGTTACGCTTGATGACACCGGCCGCGAGGTGTTCCTCTCGTGGGACAATGCGCTGGACGATGCAGGTCAACTTCGCCGATGCGTCGTGTGCGGCTGTGCCGATCTCTTTACTGAAAAGGCGTTCCCGCAGGTCACGGGCATCGTGGTGGTGCTTGCCTTTGCTGGTGCACTGGCTGGTATTCTCGGTTTTGCTACCAACATACCTGTGTTGACCGCCATGACGATCGTGCTCATGCTTGATGTCGGTATCCTGTTATTCTCACGGCGCCGGCTGGTGTGTTACCAGTGCCGCACGAGCTTTCATAACTTGGCAATCGCGCGCTACCATCGCCCATGGGATCGTGCCACGGCCGAGCGACATGTTCAACCGAACACAGCGTCATTGGGGCCGACGGAGATGACCACCAGATCACAGTCGGTAGATTCTGCACGTGACCCTTCGGTGTCTCAATCTGCACCGCAGACTCGTCCATCGTTGAATCGAAAGAGCTATTCGTTATGACAAACGTTCCCCGGAAGCTTCTGTTGTTAGGTGGCGGCGGACATGCGGCGGTTGTTGCTGATGCTGCTCGCTCAAGCGGATGGGAAGTTGTTGGCTGCCTGGATGATTCAGAACACGGTGGTGGGATGGATCGGCTTGGTTGTCTAGCAGACGTTGATGATGTCATGAAGCGGCTTGGGCCGAACATAGCCGTTCATGCAGCAGTGGGGGATCCAACGATACGTCGCACGTGGCTGCAGCGTTGTGCGTCGTATGTGACCCCAGCCATCGTGCATCAATGGGCTTGGCTTTCTCCTTCCTGTAAAGTGCATGAAGGTGTGTTTGTTGGACCAATGGCGGTTATCAATGCAAACGCGGTCATTCGCGCTGGCGCTATCATCAATAGCTCAGCGGTCGTGGAACACGATTGCACGGTGGGCGCGTACGCGCACATTGCACCACGCAGTGTTCTGGCCGGGTGCGCAACAGTGGGGACAAACGCGCTGATTGGGTGCGGCGCAGTGGTGCTGCCTGGCATTGCAGTCGGCGAGAACGCAACGCTCGGCGCAGGTGCCGTCGCTGCAAACCCTATTCCCGATGGCGTTGTCGCATCCGGTGTCCCTGCACACGTCCATGCACCAGTCCTATAACCACTCAAGCACTGAATTGTGGGATCGAATCAGCCGACTGGATCAGTATGGGTTTTCGAATTGCACAAGCAGTCGCTGCGTTTGTTGCTTCCACTCTTTTGTTGTTTGGCTGCGATACGCCGGTGATCAGTCTCGCCGATCCACCGATCGAAATCACAACAGACAGTGGAGGAACCGGACGTGAAGCACAGGACGGTGATGTAGTCACGATTGATTACACCATCAAGCTCCCTGATGGTCGCGAAGTGCTTCGCGCTTCGAGTTACCGGTTTGTGCTGGGTCAAGGCGCAGTGATTCAGGGCGTGGATGAAGCCGTAGTTGGCATGAAAGCTGGTGGACGGCGCGTGTTCCAGTGTCCACCGCATCGACACTGGGGGCGGCAGGGATACGCCGACGGCAAGATTCCGCCCAACACCACGCTCACCATTGACGTGCGGCTTCGATCCATTCAGTAATGTGATTGTGGCCGGGGTCTACGCGCCTTCGATGGTCCAGATCATCACGCGTCCGAACAACCACAACGCAACAAACGCAAACAGCGCAAAGCCGCCCATCACAGCGCCGTCGCGTGGTTTCAACGCGAACAACAGGATAGACAGCGCGATGAACGCGCCAGCTTGCAGCACTGCCTCGCTGAGCCATTCCACCCATCGCGGTCCGGGCACATTGAGAAAACTTACCAGGCGAATGGTCACGACGATGCCCAGCACGCGTACCGAGGCCAGCATGAGATCGCCCATCGGACGCGACAGCGTTTGTGCCAGGAGAAACAATCCTGCAAGGCCGCACATGCTCCAAAGCGCCATCAGCACCACGAAGCGAAGCACGCCGATGAATCGCTCAAACATCGGCACCACTGCCGGTGCTTCCTCCGTGCCCGTGGCCGCCACCGCCGGGAACAGCCCAAGCGTGCCGCTGAGGTAGCCGACGAGCAGGAGCCCGCCACTGATGAGCGCCATCGCGAGTGGCAGCCAATGATCGCCGCGTCCCGGTCGTGAGACCGGCTTGTCACTCTGTTCATCATTTTCATCGTCATCAACTTCAGTCTGTCCGACGGCGATGCGGGTCACTTCGAGGCGCTTCAAGTCATACCCACAGCGAAGGCAGACGATGGCATCCGACTCTGGCATTGGCGCACCGCAACTGGGGCAATGCTCCACATCCTCGACGGGCACGGTCGCGACTGGCTCAGCTTCTGGTTCGTCGGCCGGTTCCAGTTCAATGGGCTTTGCGTCGCCCTTGTCCGGTGGCGCCTCGGCTTGTTCATCCGATGCACTGGCCGAGGAATTGACTGGAGCATCATCGGCCTCGTGATCGTCGTGCGAATGCGTGGGCTTGTCGTCCTCATGGGGCATACGGATCGTCCCTGTTTCGATTCAATCGAGCTGTTTCCATTTTACGCTATCGCGACAAGACGACGCGAACATCGCCGCTCCGGTCGGTCACGGCCACATCGACAGTGTCGCCGTGTCTGCGAAGCGTCAGACAGATTGTCGCCTCGCCGAGGCTGAGGTTCTCAATTCGCATTTCTCGGATTGCCTCTGGCAATGAAGGTCGAACGAGGCGAACTTCGCCCGCAAGGGCATTGATCGACAGACCAAGCGTGCCACTGATCATGAGGAATACAGCGCCGGAGGCCCATGCCTGCGGTGAGCACGCCACCGGGTAGCCGACTGGGCCTATTTTATCTTCCCTCTGGAAGCCGCAGAACAGTTCGGGCAGGCGGAAGCGGTCTTGCCATGTGCTTGCATGGAATTGGCCCATAAGAATCTCAAGCGCATGACCAGTGAAGCCGTACCGTGACAATCCCGCTGCCACAATGGAATTGTCATGGGGCCAGATGCTGCCATTGTGATATGACGCGGGGTTGTATCGTGGTGCGGTGGTGGATAACGTGCGAACACCCCAGCCGGTGAACATGTCTCTCGCCATGAGCGAATCTGCGACGGCCTTGGCACGATGCTCCGGGACGATGCCTGTGAATAGGCAGTGGCCGGGATTGGATGATCGCACAGCACAGACATGTGTCCCGCCGTCGATTGCAATGGCATATTGCTGAATCTGTTCGCACCAGAAACACTCGTCAAACCGGTTTTTGAGTTGTTCTGCATCGCTGCGTAGTTGATCTGCTCGAGCGTTGTGACCGAGCTCGGAGGCAAGTTGAGATGCCAGACACCGTGCGCTGTACACATATCCCTGCACTTCTGCCAGCGCGATTGGCCCTTTGGCAAGTTCCCCATCGACATGCATGACGGAGTCCAACGAGTCTTTCCAGCCCTGGTTGGCCAGGCCGTGTTTGCTCATGCATTCGTAGTCGATAAAGCCGTCGCCGTTGCGATCGCCGTACTCATCAATCCATGTGAGCGCGCTTTCGATGTTGGGCCAGATGTTGCGAATGGTTTGGAGGTCACCAGTGGTGAGGTAGTACTGGCCGGCAAGCATGATGAATAGAGGGGTGGCGTCCACAGTGCCGTAGTACTTGCGAAAAGGCACTTCGCCCGTCATGGCCATTTCGCAGTGTCGCATCTCATGGACGATCTTGCCTGGCTCTGCATCGCGCTGCGGATCAGTCTTTGTGCTTTGCGTTGAGGCCAGCACGCGAAGTACGCCGCGCGCAATGGAGGCGTCACACCACAATGTTTGCAAGGCGACGATCAGTCCGTCGCGACCGAACACGCAGTTGTACCACGGCACACCCGCGTAGGGATATCGCATCTCATCACCAACATCGCTGAGCATCAGACTGATATCGCATTGCGAGCGGTTTACCCAGCCATTGAATGCGTCGTTTGATGTGGTGATGCGGCACATCCGCTGCTGGGCCGCCGGGCAACTCTGCAACACTTTTTCGCGTGCGTCGTCATGTGACGCCTGTTCCAACGTATCGCGTTCATCGTTCAATGAAATCGCAAAGTCGAGTGAAAGCTCTTCCTTGGGTTGGATGTCCAATTGGAATGTTGCGCAGTCGTTCGCAACCGAATCCGGCGGGGGGAACCATGACAGTGACGCGGTGCGCAAGATGTCGTCGCAGCCACGATAGCCAAACTCCACACTCCGGTGGTCAATTGTGGGATCAAGCATTGTTCCACGCATTTCACGATGCTCGCCACGCACCTCAAAGATGTCTCGAAAGTCAGCTGCAAAATCAAAGCACAACGTAACACAGAGCGCGTCAAGGCCGTGATTCTTGATCGTCAGCCGGTCATAGCAGCAGGCATGCGCGAGGAACATCGTACGATGAATATTCAGAGTACCGGTGCGTAGAGTGTATTCATCATCACCACGCTGGCATTTGATTTCCGGATTCGTTATGTCAATCTCAAGCAGCGCGTTGTCATCGCGGACGATCGAGCCAAGCAGCACCGGCGTTTTGTCATTGATTCTCAATGACAGGTGCGAAAGATAGCGTGTGTCACGGTGAAAGACGCCCTGCTCATCGTTAACGAGATTGACATTGCCATGTTGATCGAACACCGCAAACGTGTCGTTGTGCTTGAGGATGCGGTCGTCCATTAACCGCGCAAGGGAAGCAATGTAATGCTCGTCACGAGAACGGTCAGCGTGCGCGGGTGCGGTCGTCATCATGGTGCCGGAGCTGTCGTACTGCGTTGTAACGATGGGATAAGCGAGCGGTACACCTTCAGGTAATCGTGCGCCATTCGTTGTACAGAGAAGCGGCGCTCAAAGGTTTCCCGACAGACGCGACGGTCAAGTACGGCTGCTGTATGGACGCATTGCACAGCATCATCAATCTCTTCAACGATGAATCCAGTGACACCATGGTCAACGACTTCGCTGATTGAACCACGATTCCTGGCAATCACCGGAGTACCGCACGCCATGGCTTCGATCATGGCCAGACCGAACGGTTCCGGCCAATCGATCTGGAACAGCAATGCCAACGCGCTTCCTAGAAATGCTTGCTTTTCATGTTCTTGGATTTCACCGATGTACTCCACATTACCGCCGAGCATTGGCTTGATGCGATCATGGAAATACACTTCATCCACGCGATCGACTTTTGCTGCGATTAACAGGGGTACGCCGGATCGTCGAGCAATGTCGATGGCGCGATCCACACCTTTCTCAGGCGAGATACGGCCGATGAATGCAAGGTAACTACCCGGTTGATCAACGCCGGTATACAGGTCCAGCGGTAGACCGTGGTGTACCGTCGAGATCCAGTTCACCCACGGTAGGGGGCCGCGCTGCGAGTCGGAAATCGACACCAGTGGCATGTCGTCAAACTCACGATACAACGCTGCCAGATCGGAACTGTCCAGACGACCGTGCAGTGTCGTTACATGCGGCGTTGATGAGCGTCGCGAGAGGGGAAAGTGCAGGTAGTCAACGTGATAGTGGATGAGGTCGAAAGTCTCAGCGCGTTGCTGTACAGCTTCGAGCATGCAGATGTGACGTGCCAGTGGATCGCCTCCGGGCAAATGTACACGCAGCGAACGCTCGACACATGGCACCAGTGCAGCCGTCGTAACCGAGTCACCGCTGGCAAAGAGCGTAACGTCGTGACCGAGTCTGGCCAGTTCTTCAGTGATGTACGACACCACGCGCTCAGTTCCCCCGTACGCCTGGGGCGGCACACTTTCATACAACGGCGAGACTTGTGCAATGCGCATGTCACCTCCGGATCGCTTATGAGCTACGTCTGAGATGATATGCCACTCCGCAACTGCTCTTGAACGCCTCCGATCGAATGCAGCGATTGGCTATGAGAAGCGCAATCGAGAAGTCCAAGGCGGTTTACGAAACATCTCTTCGTACACCGCTTCCGGGCTTCTCTCCCTTTTTGATGGGCCTGCTTTGTTTCTTCCGTGACGGACGAAGGCCTTTGCCGCCTTGCTTGCGTTGTGCTGACTTGGCTATTTGCGACTTTTTCTGCGATGAAGCGGGGGACTTTGAAGGCGCTGTCTTGCGACGGGCGGCCTGTACTGTTGGCTCGAAGCCGGGGGGTGTTTCCGGAGTGAGGCGCACGCCAACAGCCGTGCTGATGGTTTTCCAACGTTCACGATCCTGCTGGGTTACGAATGTGTATGCTTCGCCGAAGCCGCCGCCGTGTCCGGCTCGCCCGATGCGGTGAACATACTCTTCCGCCGCCAGCGGCACGTCGTAGTTGACGACAGTACGGACAGCAGGAATGTGCAGCCCGCGTGCAGCTACGTCGGTGGCGACAAGGACATCAATATCTCCAGCCGCGAAGCGGTCAAGCGCTCGTTGCCGGGCTGCTTGAGTGCGGTCTCCGTGAATCATGCTGCTGGAGATGCCGTGTCGCTGCAGCGCAGTGCCGGTCCATCCGACACGACGTCGCGTTCTACAGAACACCAGCACGCCGCGGTTGTGGCCGTTGCGTAGCAGATGCAAGAGCAAGCTTACTTTGTCTCGCTGGTGGACTTCGCACAGGTGCTGGCGGACATGCTCGACAGGCGTAGTATGCGGATCGACTTCAATATGCACCGGATCGGAAAGAAATCGCATCGCAAGTTGCTGCACTTCCTTTGGCATCGTCGCGGTAAAGCACACGACCTGACGTGGTTGCGGAACCTGATCAAGGATGGAAGAGATCTGCGGCAAAAAGCCGAGATCGAGCATGCGATCTGCTTCATCAATGGCAACGTGGCGCACATAGTGCAGTTCCAGAACGTGTGCGTCGAGCAGCTCGCGCACACGCCCGGGAGTGGCAATGAGCATGTCGACTCCACGTGCAATGGCCTCTGCTTGTGCGCGCATGCCGACCTTTCCGTAGGCGCACGTTGTTTGCAACACTGTGCCCTGGCAAATGCGTGTTGCTTCATGCGCGACCTGCTGGGCCAGCTCACGCGTCGGGCACAACACCAATGCACGCAAGCGCGACATTGGTTTGACAGGCCTGCCGGCAGTTCGCTGGGGAGGTTGGCTGAGCAGATGGTGAGCAATGGGGGTGATGAACGCGGCGGTCTTACCCATGCCGGTCTTGGCGAGACCGATGACATCGCGACCATCGAGTATCGGTCCGATTGCCTGGGCCTGAATGGGGCGCGGCTGGTTGTAGCCCACGTCCTTGAGATTTCGCACCAGCAACGCGTCGAGTTTGAGATCAGCAAATGACATACTGAGGAGAGCGATCGCCTTGAGCGTCCGAAAAATATGCCGCGGAGCGGCGAAACATGTTTGTTTCCGACAAGTGCTTGACTGTACCACGTTCACGGGTAGAGTTACACACTATGAGGTTTCTTGCCCCAATGTCGACAGCGATGTGTCTTTACCACCCGAGGTGGTCAGGGCCGAAGTTGTAACGCGCATAGGCAAAAATCGTCTCCGCATTGCTTCTAACGCCCCGTCCGCCTCCCGGATGGGGTTTTTCTTTGTCCTGAGAACGTGTCGAATTTCTTTGCAAGAACCGTACATGAGTGAAACGAACGGTCAATGTCAATCGAATGCACTGTTGCAACAGATCGTTCTGGTTGCCGGTTTGAAGGGAACTCCCTTATGAATCCGTCGATAGATAATGCATTTTCAAATGGTGACTCCAACCAGCCAAGCGGCTTTACTGCGCCGGGCAAGAGTCTTGCTTCATCGCTCTCGCCGATGCAAGCGAAACTCACTGAGACCGATTTTGGCTGGATGGTGAAATTGAGTCCTATCCGCGCTTTTGATGCCTTGCGGATCTGGTCACCACTGACAGCCGATGGGGAATCAGAAGATGGCCAGGAACCATTTTCGCTGTTGTTTGACGTTTCACTGGCCAAACGCGAAAGCACTAATCGTGAGCTTTGCTCTCCACAGGCAGGTGGAGCACTGGGCCGTCTGGCAGATCACTTTGGCATCGCCACGACTGGTCGATTCTGCTATGAATCGGGCGATCAACTGATCATGCACGACATGGCGCAACGTGAGTTGATAGGGATGTTGCACACGCGCCGGATGCGCAGCGTACTCGTGGCCGGGCCGATTGAACAGCGTGATGCCCACGCGATAGTCAAGGCAATTGATGCAGACATTTCTCCGCTTCTTGTGGAGTTTCGTGCCATCGCTGCGATCGAAGTCATGCGGGACCGGCTGGCCACATTGCAGACGCGTGAAAAGAACCATGCACTCATGCTCGTTGCAGAAAATTTCCGCCACTATCTTTCAGCCGTTCGAACTCGTCCAGTACAAGAATTTG
This sequence comes from Phycisphaeraceae bacterium, assembly GCA_003562195.1. Classification (GTDB taxonomy): domain Bacteria; phylum Planctomycetota; class Phycisphaerae; order Phycisphaerales; family SM1A02; genus PWVT01. The sequence goes on from PWVT01000163.1 coordinate 19,308, forward strand.
CTGCACCGACAGTTTCCCAAGTGGAGCGGTTGATGAGCGTGACGGGCAGTATGACGATTCGGCCAATTGAAACCGATGTATTCTCAACATCGATCGACGTAGGCATCAGTTCGTCAGTTCAACAGCAGAATGTCCCGGCTGATCTGTCGTTGATCTATGACGTGCCAAGCAATACATGGCATGACGAAGCTTAATGATGTCGTCGCCACATGGTCAATGCGCACAAGAACGGTTGTTTAAGTTGCCTATGACAAGCCGCTGTCGTCCCTCGTGATTGTCGAATGTGCCTGTTCCTCTTGCGCACAAGCAGGATGGAGTCCACGCCGTCAGAGCACGACGTGCCGCCTCATGATCTTCTTGGCCTAAAGCTGCAAGGTTGCGCTGCTCGTGATCGAGCCAGCGTCGTTCAAGCGCATCGACATCGCCAAAGGCCTGTTCAAAGATCTCAAGCTGCCGTTTCTCTGTGACATGGCCAGGTGGTTCAATCAACATGGCGTTGAGATAGTCACGTAGGCCATCTCTGCGAAAGCGGTTGAGCCACACGACCAAGGCGTAGCTTTGATGATACATCGCGCTGACTTGCTCGGAGGACGCGCCATTCATGACAGTCAGAACTACGAGTTCACGAAGTGGTAGCAGCTCATCTGCAGCAAGCAGAGTGCTAAAACGCGTACGGCGTGGGATGAATTCGTGGTCAGGCCCGAACGCGTGCCCCGGCTCATCCGTCTCGAATGCGGTGGCTATGCCTTCACAGATCCACAGCGGATACTGCACATTCACGCTCTTGACCCGCGTGTGAAAGTGCAATTGGTGAATGGCCTCGTGGACCGTTGTGGCGATGCTGATGTTCTCCGGCACTTCCCGCCCGCTTTCATCAGCGGTGCGAAAGAACACCACACGATCATGGCGTGGTGAGTAGTACCCGACAATCCACGGATCATGAATGCCATCCTGTTCAGCAGCAAAAGCACGGTAGTCGCTCTCGCGTTCGAAAAGGACGCACACCAGTTTGTGCTGAAGCGGGAGCGGGCGCAGGCCCAGTCGGTTGGTAAAGCGCATGAATTGATGGTGCGAGCGTTCAAGATGTTCCGCCTGGCTGCGCGACCAACGTGGCTCTGCATCAGATAAAACGATGAAACGCCGAGTTTCATATTCAAGGAAGCGCCGGCTGAGTAGCTCGCGGGCAGCACGATAGGCCAAGGAATCTTTGGGAATCGGTCGGTCTCCTGCCACCTCAAGCAGCTTCGCATACGTCTCTTCGCAAAGCGGGTTCATCCGCAGAGCGTGACGATACTGCCGTTCAGCAAGTTCCATTGCGGCAATAGAATTGCCAGGTGTCTCTGCCTGAACATTCCGCGGCGACACACTTTGCCCCGGAACGAACGGCAAGGCCAAGACCGCCACAGCGACCAGCACAACTGTGGGCAACAGCTTCCAGAATCGCGATTTCACGATTCGGATATCGTCCCGAGCTGGTCAGCGGATCATCATGGTGCGACAATTGGAGACAATGGGGCGGAAGCTGTGCGGGTGATACCATTACAAACCATGACATCAGTCTGTTTTTACTTCCAGGTTCACCAGCCGTTTCGACTGCGCCGCTACTCGGTCTTTGATACCGATCCGTTCTACTTTGCCAATGATGCCAATCAGGCAATCTGTGAAAAAGTTGCAGCGAAGTGTTATCGCCCCGCCACACGGAAGATTCTTGACCTGGTTCGCAGGCACGAAGGTCGATTTCGCGTGTCGTACTCCATCTCCGGGACAGCGCTGGAACAGTTCCGCTTGTGGGCCCCCGATGTGCTTGACCTGTTTCTAGAACTGGCTGCCACGGGTGCGTGTGAGTTTCTGGGTGAAACCTCGCACCATTCGTTGAGTTTTCTGTATTCCCGCGAAGAGTTCAGCGAACAGGTTGCGCTGCATGATCGGCAGATTAAGGCGCTCTTCGGGCACAAGCCGTCCGTCTTTCGAAACACGGAGCTGACCTATAGCAACGAAGTGGCAGCGCATCTGGCTGGGATTGGTCGTTACAAAGGTGTGTTGTCTGAAGGACTGGACACACTGCTTCGCTATCGCTCGCCGAACTACCTGTATGTGCCACCGGGTACAGACGGCAATCTGCAGCAGGCACGAATCAAGCTGCTGTTGAAGAATTACCGGTTGAGTGATGACATTGCGTTCCGCTTTTCCGATCAGAACTGGCCCGAGTGGCCGCTGGACGCTGAAACATTTGCGAAGTGGGTGAACAAGATCAATGGTGACGGGTATGTATGCAACCTGTTCATGGATTATGAAACACTTGGCGAACATCAGTGGCAGGA
>PWVT01000224.1 GCA_003562195.1 Phycisphaeraceae bacterium
ATCGAGACGAACGCAGCAGTGCTCAGTGCACTGGCGGTGAAGTATGGTGTGACCGGCGATGAACAAGCCAAAGCGCTGGGCGAGCGAATCATCACCGGTCTGCTTGCCATGGATGAACGCACAGGCGAACTGGACGGGCTGGTTCCTTTTGCGCTTCATGCACGAACGCTTGAGCCGGCTGATCATGCCACGCATGCCAACGCCTACACACAACTGCTCTTTGCATACGTTCTGGCCAATATGCATTTCGGGTTCAATGAGGATGTACAGCGACATATCTCGCTGATCTACCAAAGATTTGTCAGTGACAATTTTGCGTTACGGCAGATGGATGGCGAGACGCTTGCCCGTGCGACGTTGCGCTCGCCACTGATGTGCTTTAACGCCCGTCAGGTGTTTGATCGTCGTTTGCTGGATACCGCTGCGCTCAAGCTTGGTGATGCGGAGACGCGCGCATTGGCGCAGCAGCAGCGATACCGTGGCCCTCGGCTGGGGCCGATGCATGTGCGGCTGTTTGCACTCGAACTACCAACGACATCATCATCGTGGTTGAACCTGCAAGCGCTGACTGCGTTGAACATGTTGGGTGAGTCCTATCAGTCCGAGGTTCGCTCATTGGCATCACGCTATCGCCGGGAGAACAATCCGCTGTTCAGGACCTTCGCAGCACTCGCAGGGGCCGATGAAGACCTTGACGCAATCCGTGACCGTCTTGCTGAGTTTCCGTACCCGGCGACAACATCGGGGATCATCAACTCCCATCGTGATGATGTCAGTCTGACCGTGAGCACCTACACAAAGTTCCGTGCTGCGCCCGCCAGCCGGAAGCCACTGCCGCTGTATGACATTCGCTCGACGACATACTTGTGGAAGCGAAGCCTGCGCGAGATCGACGCAATGCCTGAGGAACGCCCGACGGTGCTGCTGGGGCATGATCTGTACCAGGCGTACTGGCTCTATCGGCTGGCAGCGATGACTGTCGAGTGAGGTGACGTTGCGCCAGTGATCGAAAGCCAACGGGAAGCTGGTATGCTGCCCCCAATGGCGCTGCGACTTGTTGAAATCATGCTGCCGGCCAATTACGCGCCTGAAGTTGAGCGCATCATCGCTGATGGCCCGAGTGAGGGTGTCTGGCAGGAGGCGCTGGCGGACGAGCAGATGCTCGTCCGCGTGGTGCTGGATGCTTCTGAAACCGGCCAGTTGATTGATCGATTCGAGCAGCGGTTTCAGCATCATGAGCGATTCCAGTTGCTGGTGCTGCCGGTGGCGGCCGCGTTGCCGCAGCGCGATGAAGAAGAAACGAAACAGGACGAGAGCAATGGTGAATCGGTACAGGCGCGCAGTTACGGTCGGCTGAGTCTGTCACGACAGGAGTTGAATCATCAGATTGCGGATATGGCCAAATTCCACTGGGTGTACGTTTCCACCGTGGTGCTTTCTGCAATCGTGGCGTCAATCGGCATGCTTCGCGACAATGTCGCGGTGATCATCGGGGCCATGGTCATCGCTCCGCTGCTTGGGCCGAACATCGCTTTGGGATTCGCAGCGACAGTGGGCGATACCGTCATGATTCGCCGCGCACTGGCCACGAACCTGGTAGGCATGCTCATTGCGCTGGGGTTGGCTGCGTGCATTGGCATCTTCCTTTCAGCGGATGGCTTTGGTGATGAGGTGCTCTCACGCACGTCGGTACAGCTCAGCGACGTGGTGCTTGCCCTGGCCTCAGGCGCTGCGGGCGCGCTGGCCATCACCACTGGTGCTCCCGCGGCACTGGTCGGTGTGATGGTCGCGGTCGCACTGTTGCCTCCGGCCATTGCAGTTGGCCTGATGGCAGGCACCGGCCAATGGTGGGAAATGGGCCACGCATCGGTGCTGCTGGCGACCAATGTAATCTGTGTGAACCTCGCTGCCATCGTGACGTTTCTAGTGCAGGGCATTCGCCCGGCAACGTGGTGGGAGGCACGTGCCGCGCGTCGTTCAGCGGCAACCGCGCTGGTGGTATGGTTCATCGTGCTCACAGCATTGATCGTGATGATCTTCCTGCTGCAGGCCGGGCCAGAGCCGATCTCGCTGCCCGAGACGGAGCTGATTGAGGAAGGCGCTGGGCTGTAAGACACCCGTCACCCAATGACCAGTTCAACGTACGCCTCATGATGGTTCATTCATCTGCTGGCCATTGCAAAGCGATGGCCTTTCGGATGCTCAACGATGTTGAGTATGCGGTACACTGTCTTGCATGATCGAATCACGGGCAGAGGCACGCACGATTCTTCTGGGGTTGACCATACGGCGGTTGATTTGTGTTGTGGGTGAGAGTTTGTTCCTGCTGGCCGGCGTGCTCCTGGGCCTACCCGCGATTGCTGCGCTGGTCGGTGCCATGGAGGATGCAGGCCTCGAACCGCCGCCGTTGGCCCAGCTCGGGATTGATTGGTACTGGGTACTGCTCGTGTGCGTCGCCGTACATATCGCGTTGTGGCCGATCGTACCACGCATACTCGGCAGCGTTGGAGTGTACCTTTGGTACCTGCTCGCGGTCATTCTTCCCATCTTGATTCTGGCAGTTCCGACAATCCTGCTGATCAGCATCTACATTCTGTTCTCGCAGGACCTGGCACTGCTGTGAGCAACCGGAATTGAAACAGCACCTTACGGCCGGGGGCGCATGGGAAACGTCGTGATCGCAACGGAGCGCAGGATCGGAAACGTTTGCCGGGCCTGATATACATCAAATTCATCGAGCGGCCAGTCGAGATGTTCACACGTTCGCTTGATCAACGCGCCCAGCCGTGGAGATTCACGCGGCCAAACGATCGGGCTATCTGCTGAACCCAGTCGATGTATCGAGGTATGCGCGGTCAGTGGTTTCATGGATGCTACATCAACGGGATGGTGCAGAACAGAATCAAGCTCGCTATACACACCGAACTGTGGCTGTTCATCTGCAAACTCGCCGCGCTTCACAAGTGTGATGTTGACCATGTGTTCAGCAGGCGTGCGAAGGCGCATATAGAACTTGGCATCTTCGTTGTTCTCATCGCGGAAGCGTGGCGCGACTTTGCGAAACACTTCGCCGGTGGTCACGGTCGTGGCTGCAGTTTCACCGACCGGGCCGGACATCAATCGAGTCTCCAGAAAGTTTCCTGGCACTGGCTGGCGGACGATCTTCGGAAGTGGCTTGGAGCAAAACTCCGTCATCAACGGGGCTTCGTGTTCTGCAGCGGTGGGATCGATGGGATCGCGACTGACGGTCGGCTCAATCGCCCCCTTATCGCTTACATAAGCAGTCCGCGAGATTACCCACGGCGTGTCGCGACGAAGTCGCACAAGGTCGACGAACGCAACGAGAATTGCAATATCGACAGATTCCTGATCTTCATTGGGTCGAACCATCACCACACTGAGATGAGTGAGTGCTTTGACGCCCCAGATGAAACTGTTGGCCTCGAACGCAGCCTTGCGATGAGCAGCTTCGACCGATTCAGCCCCCGAGGCATCATCATCGACTGAGAGATTGCCAACGATGCGCAGAAATGTCCGACGGTCGCCGCCGTGGCGACGAATGAAATTTTCATACTGTTCCAACCGCTCCGCTGCACACTGTACGAACGACTCGGCGATGCCATGTTTGGCGGCTGCGGCAAGAAAGATCTCGATTCCTGAAGGACCGGGGAAAAGCTGTGCAGCGGCAAATGGATCATCCGCCTGTACGGCTCGCATGAGTTTCCAGGCAAGGGACTTGTCTATCTCGAGCTCACGGGAGAGATCCGCAGGCCGACGAATCGGCTCCTCGTGGGCGGTGATGAGCTCAGCGATGGCCACACGCAAATGCTCAATGACACGGCGAGCTTCTGATTCAAAGGAAACGGAGATTCCAGGTTTGTGAGCCAGATCAGGCATATGTCAATTCTCAATCGGCGTAAATCGGTGTGAATCGAAGTATAACGCATGATTTGACCAATCGCATAGAATTCTCCCGTCAATTCTCCAAAGAATAATTGACGCGCTTCCCTTGTGGGGTATATTCGCATCGTGGGAAAGAGCCACGCCCGATGTACGCAAATCGACTTGTAAGGAGAAAGCCCAATCATGAACCCAACCACGATCATTCTGGCCACAACATCCTTTGCTTTGGCCATGACTGCTGCCACGCTCGCTGACGTGCGACTTGGCGACGATGGCGGCGAAGGCCAGTGCACTGTGCAGCAGATCACGCCCAACTGGACCCCTGATGCGGTCGGCGAATGGGGTGACACATTCGGGCTGCTGTCAACGTCCCATGATGGGCGCTTCGTCGCCTACAGCTCATACACCACGCTGTACCTGCCCGATGCGGATCAAATGGAAGGTCACCTGTTGCAGGTGATTGTTCGCGATACCCACACTGGTGAAGGCGAATTGATTTCTGTGGCGCATGAGTCACACGGTGGCGGCACTATCGCAGCAAACGCCAACTGCGAGTGGTATTCGCACATCTCACCAAATGGCCGTTATGTCGCTTTTGCCAGCATGGCGACGAACCTTGTGGAGCAGGATGTCAGCGGCGATTTTTGGCAGGCGTATGTCCGCGACCGCCAGAAGCAAAAGACTTATCTCGTCAGCGCCTCCCCAGAGGGTGAACCGGCAAATGACTGGGGAACCGATGTTCGTATCGCAGTGTCCAATGATGGCAAGGTTGCCTTTGCCAGCCGCGCGTCGAATCTGCACCCGGATCAACCGGAAAATCTGTGGTCAGTGTATGTCCGTGATATTCACACTGGAGAGTTACAGTTGGTCAGTCGTGATTCCAAAGGCAACCCACTGACTGAAGCTGCGTTCCGTCCAACGATCTCCGCTGATGGTTCGACCGTTGCGTTCCTCACCTCTGCGCCGAATGTCGTTCCCGAACTGCCGTATCAATTTTCCCAGGATGTGTATGTGCGCAACCTAGAAACCGGCGAAGTGGAAGCTGTTTCGGTCGATGCAGACGGAAACAACCGTCCATCAGCCGGTGCAGAATCACCGCGACTTTCATATGACGGCAATCGAGTCGCTTTCGTCTATTTCAACCAGACATCCAGTCTCGATCCGGAGTTTCCTCCGGGGTGGTTCGAAGTCTTGTATGTACGTGACCGCGCCAGCAACCGCACAACAGGCATCAGCCGCACAATCAACTTCACTGGTGCAACACTGAATCCGGAGAACAGCTACACCATCAGCGGTGATGGTCGGTACATCGTTTGGGAAACCATTGACCTAGTGACAAAAGACGATGTCGAGGAAGGCATGTTCCAGGTCTACCGCACCGATGTCGATTCGCTGGAATCCGAATTGATCACTCGTGACATCTGGTGTCAGGCCATCCCCGAGATGCCGGATGATCCATGGTCAGCCATCTCCGGTGATGGTTACACAGTGGTGTTCAACACGTTCTACAACGTCATGCACGATGACGAGTTTGACTGGGGCCGCCACCTCTTCCAGTGGACCGATCCCAAGGCGCCTGAGCCAGGACCAGTAGGCGATCTCAATGGTGATGGCGTCGTCAATGTCTCTGACCTGCTGATCCTGCTGGGATCATGGGGCGAGTGTGAGGATGAATGCCCGGCTGATCTCAACGGCGACGGCGTGGTGGATGTGTCCGACTTGCTCATTCTGCTGGCGAACTGGAGCTGATCTCGTCCACAGCCATCAGCACTTGTTGCACTCGCAGCCCCGGCCACTAGCCGGGGCTGCTTCTTGCGCGCAGGACCCGCCATTCGCCGAGCTATCTTCTTCATAAAATTCTTCAAAGAATCTTGACCGGCTGGAATCTCGTGGTACATTAGCTATGGGCGGGTGCTTGCGCCCGCACGAACGCCCACACGTTTCCTAGGAGAAGGTACGACATGACACGATCTCATCTGTTTTGTCTCGCAGCCGTTTCGGTAACCAGCGCGAATATGGCATTGGCCGATGCACGAGCCGGCGACGGCCAGGAGGGCCTTTGTGAAATTCGCAAGGTCACGCCCAACTGGATACCCGGCGTTCCGGGCGAAGCCGGCGACACGCTTGGACTGCTGGCCAGTTCGCACGATGGTCGATACGTCGTGTACGGAACGTTCTCAACAGTCGGGCTGCCGGATGCTGACCAGATCCATGGCGGCGGGCAGATCTATCAGGTCGTCCTGCGCGACACGCTGACCCAGGAAGGCGAGTTGATTTCCGTCGCCCACAACCCACAGCCGGGGGAGACGATCGCATCGAATCACAGTTGCGAGTGGTACGTCGATATCTCGCCGAACGGTCGATACGTAGCTTTCGCCAGCCGCGGCACCAACTTGGTGGAGCAGGATGTCAGCAACGAGTTTTTCCAGACCTATGTACGCGACCGTCACGAGCAAAAGACCTACCTGGTCAGCCGCTCACCCGATGGCGAGCCGGCAAACGACTGGGGCACTGATGTGCGGCTTGGCGTTTCCAATACTGGGCGAGTCGCCTTTGCTAGCCGCGCAACCAATTTGCATCCCGAGCAGCCGAACAACATCTGGGCGGTGTACATGCATGACATCCACACCGGTGAAACGGAGTTAATCAGCCGCGATGTCAACGGCAATCCGGCAGCCAACAACGCATGGGGGCCGGCAATCTCCGCCGATGGCAATGTCGTTGCCTTCGTCAGCCCCGCTCTGCTCGTGCCGGGCCTGCCGTATCAGTCTCTGGATGTGTATGTTCGCGACTTGAACACCAACACCACAGAAATCGTCTCCGTCGATGCCAATGGCAACAATCGTCCGTTTGCTGACGGCTTCTTCCCACGTCTATCGCACAATGGTGATCGCGTGGCGTTCAAATACTTTACGCCAACAGAGAGTCTGGACCCGTCATATCCTCCGGGCTGGTTCGAAGTGATCTACGTGCGCACACGCAGCACCAACCGCACTACGGGGATCAATGTCACACTTGACGGACAGGGCGCGCATACACACCCGGAAGGCGGATTCACCATCAGCGGTGATGGTCAGCACGTCGCATGGGAAACCATCGACCAGATCACCAAGGATCCGATCAATCACATGTGGCATGTTTATCGCACAGACGTTGACACGCTGGAAAGTGTCATCGCCACTGTCGATCGGCATTGTCAGCCCATTCCCGACGGGCACGATCAGATGTACTCAGCCATTTCCGGCGACGGCAATCACATCGTCTTCAACTCGATGTTCAACGTGCTTGGCGAGGATGAGTTCGACTGGCAGCGTCATCTGTATCTTTGGGTCGATCCCAATGCGCCCGAGCCACGACCGGTAGGCGATCTCAACGGTGATGGTGTTGTCGATGTCTCTGACCTGCTGATTCTCCTCGGTGCATGGGGTTCGTGCAGCGGCCAATGTCCGGCCGATCTCAACGGCGACGGCGTTGTTGATGTTTCAGACTTGCTGATGCTTTTATCCAACTGGGGCTGACTTCACGCACATTATCACAGACACATCGTGTCTTTCCAAAAGGAGCCGCCTCGATGCGTCGCATCGGGGCGATTTCTTTTTGTGATACGCTCGCAACACACGGCCGACTCGCGGCAATCTGCTCGCTCTACAATCTCTGCACCATGAGCAACCCCCCTACACCAACGGCAGCGCGTATCGCTGATGAAATCATGAACGTTGTCGATGCACACAACGCCAATGAACCGGAGTTCCGCCAAGCCGTGGCAGAGGTGATCGACTCAGTGGCAAGCGTGGTTGAGCGTCACAAGAAGTATCGTGATGCCAAGATCCTTGCGCGCCTGGTCGAGCCGGAACGGGTCATCCAGTTTCGTGTGCCGTGGTTTGATGACGAGAACAATGTCCAGGTCAACCGCGGCTGGCGTGTGCAATTCTCCAGTACGCTCGGACCGTACAAGGGCGGCCTGCGGTTTCACCCGAGTGTGAACATCAGTGTGCTCAAGTTCCTCGCGTTTGAGCAGATCCTGAAAAACTCGCTGACCACGCTCCCGCTGGGTGGCGGCAAAGGCGGCAGTGATTTTGATCCCAAGGGCAAGAGCGACAACGAAGTCATGCGCTTCTGCGAGAGCTTCATGATAGAACTGGCGCGGCATATCGGACCTGACACGGATGTACCAGCTGGCGATATCGGTGTGGGCGTGCGTGAAATCGGCTTCCTTTTCGGACAGTACAAGCGACTGCACAACAAGTGGCACGGCTCGCTCACCGGCAAGGCCTTTGGCTGGGGCGGCAGTCACATGCGACCTGAAGCCACCGGCTACGGCGTGGTGTACTTTGCCGACGCCATGCTCAAGCGCAACGATGATTCCCTTGAAGGCAAGACGTGCATTGTCTCCGGCTCGGGGAACGTCGCGCAATTCGCAGCGGCTCAACTTCTCAAGCAGGGGGCGACCGTTGTTGCCATGTCCGATTCCGGCGGCTGCATTCACGACAAGGATGGCATTGATAAAGAAAAACTCGCGTGGATCATCGAACAGAAGAATGTCAAACGCGGCCGCATCAAGGAGTACGTTGAACGCTACAAACAAGCAGAGTTCATAGAAAACGGCGAAGACAATTCCATCTGGAAACTGAAAGCCGACTGCGCCTTTCCCTGTGCAACGCAAAACGAACTGGTCGCCGCCGATGCGAAACATCTTGTCAATACAGATGTAAAGCTGGTCTGCGAAGGCGCCAACATGCCCGCCACCGCTGAGGCGATGCACGTACTGATGGAAAGCGATGTGCTCTACGGTCCTTCCAAAGCCGCAAACGCCGGCGGAGTGGCGGTCTCAGGGCTTGAAATGATGCAGAACTCCATGCGATTAAGTTGGTCGGCTGAGGAGGTTGATCGACGTCTCCGTGAGATTATGAAGAGCATCCACGATGCGTGCATCAATGCAGCGGAGGAGTACGATCTCAACGCCAGCTATGTCCACGGCGCCAACATCGCTGGCTTCAAGCGCGTGGCTGACGCCATGATTGAACAGGGCGTGGTGTAGCGCCAGCCGCCGCTCACCGCTCCTCATTGACCGCATGGGCAACATGCGCCAGAGACACCATGGCATGCCCGGCAGCCAACATGCCGAGCACACAGTGAACGAACATGCCCACCAGGACGAATCGCCAGAAACCCAGCAACACTCCAAACACAAGCCCCACCGCAATGCTCACGCCGAACGCTGCGATGACGCACCGCTGCGTCGTTCGCAGTTGCAGGAGGATCAGTTTGTGCTCCAGCCGAATCGCCAGCGGTCTTGCCATCGCGATTGCGCATACCAGCGATGCGCTGGTGAACGCAAGCGAGAGCCAAACCAACGCAGCCAGTTCGCCGTGCAGATCGAAGTGCCAACCATGAAGGTACCCGGAGATCACCATCGCGATCACCGTAACGACTTCAAGCAGCACCAGCGAAGCAAAGCCGGTCGTGTTCGTTGAGATTCCAGGCATCGCTCTCAGCCCCGCCCGGGTGAGGTAATACAGCCCCACTAAGCGCAGCGCTGGGCCAGCCGCTGCCACAACAAGAAACAGCGGCCGATCCACAATGAGAAAAAGCCAGCCGAACAACGATGCGTAAGACCAGCCAAGAAGCTGAAACCCCCGCGCAAGGTCTTCGGGAAACACAAACAGCTTGGCCGATGTTTCAATGCTCATGCCACATTCAGGGCATTGACTTTTTACATCCAAACCACGCAGAATATAGCCGCACTTCAAGCAGTGCAGTGATGGATCATCGCTACTCGAGAGCGTTGCGCCTCGGTCTGTATCGCCGGCATCGTTGGCCACGTGCACATGGTACTTCGCGTCTGCTCGGAGAGAGCTTTCCGTTTCACAAAGAGAACTGCTCGCGACGGGTGTCTGTTTCTGGATCGTCGCGCCTATCCCGCGGCCAACGTTTCGCAGTTCGTGTGCCACTGCACTGCCAGATTCTCCAACAGCATCTTCAGATTGACATTGCTGTGGAGTTGCGTTTCTGCATTGCGAAGTAGTTCAGCCAATGTGGTCCACTGATCGACCGACTCACCGCGCTCACATGCCAACGCCAATTGCCGGCGCGCGTGCGAAGCGAGCATGCTCAGCATCAAGCGCGCACCATCCTTGTTCGCAGCATCCTTACTGGCGTTCTTATTGCGTTTGACCCACGTTGCAGCAAACTCGTCGATCAGTCCAGCCATCGTTTCACCCATCGAAACCGGAAAGCGATTACGATTCAGCTCATCAAACAACGGCTGCATCGTTTCGTGCCAATGATACAGGTTGTATTCCACAGCCAACAGTGCGATGCCGGGTGATCCTTCCGCAAACGCTTGAATCCACGTGCGTTGCTTCGGCGGCATGTCGAGTGCGGCGCGATCCATCCACGCAGCCATGGCAACATCATCCAGCGGCGTGAAGCGCACCAACTGGCATCGACTGCGTATGGTCGGCAGCAGACGTTCAAGCCGATTCGTGATGAGAATGATGTACGTCTCTGCCGGCGGCTCTTCGAGGGTCTTCAGAAGCGCGTTCTGGCTGTATTGGTCGAGCAACTCGGCTTCATCAATGATGAACACCTTCCCGTGGTTGCGAATCGCGGTGCGATATGCAGCGGCTTCATAATGTCTTGTCCCACTCATCCCGCCCAACATGCGTTCACGCAGCAGGTCGAGTGGGATGTTCATGAGTTTGCGTCGACGCAACTCGGGGTTGTCCGACTCAAGAGCCAACTCCTTGTGCAACAGGTGCAGGTCTGGGTGAGTGCCGGCATCAATCTCGCGTGATGTCGGGCTGTTCGGATCAGCTTCAATTTCTCCAGCGAGATTCGGCTGCGCTTCCGGATCAAGCAGGATTCGCGCCAATTCCACAGCCGTCATATGTTTGCCCACACCCCTCGGGCCTGAGAACAGCCATGCATGATGCATGCGCCGGGACTGGAGCGCACTGCGAAGCACGCTGATGGCGCGATCCTGACCGAGTATCCGCTGCATAGCGTAAGCATAGCAAAGATGCGCAGACGGCTATCTCTGACCACACGCTCATTCACCGATGTCTTCGGCCCAGAGGTCCGGCTTTTCTCGCTGCATCCGCTGCATAAGCGCGATACAACGCTCGTCATTCAATACGGTGATATCGATGCCGTTGTCGGCCATCCAACGCTCGGCACCCTGAAATGTGCGATTTTCTCCGACGATCACGCGCGGAATTTTGAACAGCACTGCCGTTCCCGAACACATCGGACACGGGCTGAGCGTGGAGACCAGCGTCAATGTATGCCAATCACGACGTCGGCCAGCGTTTCGGACGCAGACAACTTCCGCGTGGGCGGTTGGATCTCCGGATTGCACCCGTTCGTTATGGCCGCGCGCCACAATCGTGCCATCGGCGTCAGCCAGGATCGACCCAATCGGAATCCCCCCTTCCGCCCACGATTTCTCTGCTTGTTCGATCGCGGCGTCGAGCAGTGCAGTAAGAGAGCTACTATTTGTCACGAACGTTCCTCCGCTATACGCGAGTTGTACTGGAATTGTGCCATGAGTTCCTCAAAGTTGGCAAACACGCAGTCCGCTGCCACGGAGATTAGCAATGGCATGCGCACGATTGACATCTCTGGAAATAGTCGCATCCCAATCCTGATGGAGACAATGGGTGCCGTCAGCCGTGCGACCGATCCGGAGCAGGTCATCGATCTGTTCAGCCAGGGCATGATTCGACTCAATGGTCGCCGTGGGCTTATGGCGATCAACACCCGTGACTTGCAGCCGGGGCAGTATCGCATTACGCGGCTGGTTCATGACGATGGCACGCATGAAATCGAGTCCAAGACCGCCTGGTCTGATGGGAATGGCATGCCGGTTCGCGAAGGCGGTTTCTTCGGCCAGCTCATCCGCACGGCTTATCCAGAGCTGATTCACAACTTCCACCTCAAGAACGATCCGGTCGTCGGCGACATGCTGGCTCGATACGGCGCAATGATGGCGATACCGATCTTCGATGAAGGCGAACCGCAAACATGGGCAATCTTCCTTCACGCAGATGATGACGGGTTCGACCCGGAGGACATGGAAAACGCGATTCTTCGATCAAACGTCATCGGCCGCGCTGCGCGAAATGTTCAGATTGCTGAGCAACTTCGCCGCGCTAACGAAGTGATCCAGGCAGAGGTTCAACAAATTGCTGCGATCCAGCGCACGCTGCTTCCTGCGAAGCTGCCCGAGATACCCGACTTGAAGCTCGCGGTGAGCTATCAGGTGTTTGATCAGGCAGGTGGGGATATGTACGACTTTGTTCCCATTGGCCGCTGCCGTGAAACCGGCAACGTGGAGGATGAATCAGCATGGATGTTCCTCATTGCTGATGCGTCTGGGCATGGCCCGGCTGCGGCAGTTGTTACGGCGATGGTTCATTCAATCCTGCATGCCTATCCAAACCAACCGTGTGGCTCTGCAGAGATGCTCAAGCACGTGAACATGCACCTTGCTGCCAAAAGAATCGAATCATCCTTCGTGACCGCATTTCTGGGTATCTACGACCCAGGCACACGCGCGCTCACCTACAGCCGCGCCGGCCACGATCCACCCCTACTGAAGGCGAACGACGGGTCGGTGCAGCGACTGGACGCGATCGGTGGTATTCCACTGGGAATACTCCAAGATGTCGAGTACGAGCAGACAACACTGACGCTCGAGCATGGGCAGACACTGCTGCTCTACACCGACGGCATTACAGAAGCCCGTTCTCCCCAAGGTGACATGTTTTCGATCAGTGGCATGGAGCGGGCACTACGACACTGCACGGGCGAAGCGCATTGTGTGGTGCAGTCAATCACTGACGCGTTGCTCGTTCACGAGGCCGGCGTGCGGCCAAAGGACGATCAGACACTCGTCGCCATTGAGGCCCAATAGCCGCCAGTCGGCAACAACCCGTCCGCTCGCATACATTGATGCACTATGGAGGCCGTTGACCTTGTCATGCTGGCGATGCTCCCGGTGCTGCTCGTACTGAGCGGTTTCTTCTCCGGATCAGAAACGGCGCTGTTCAGCATGACGCAGACCGAGCAACTGCACCTGCGACGACGCGGTACGCTCGCCGGCCGCGCTGTGGCGAGTTTGCTGGCAGACCAGCGAATGTTGTTGATCACCGTGTTGCTCGGCAACATGATCGTCAACGTGATGTACTTCGTACTCAGTTCCGTGCTGATGATGCGATTGGACACTGGCATTGTCGGCGGGATACTGCTGGCGGGCGGAACACTGCTGGGCATTGTGCTTCTCGGCGAGGTGCTTCCCAAGATGCTCGCCAATGCACGGCGGGTGACGTTTGCCTCGTTCACCGCGCCGATACTTCTGACGCTTCACAATATCATCACGCCGCTTCGACTGGTGCTGGACACCATCATCGTTACGCCGCTCAGCCGACTCACAGCGCCCTCCCACGCACCCCCACAGTTGGATGAGGATGAACTCAGCGCCCTGCTGGAGATTTCCAGCAAGCAGGGTGTGATTGACATTGATGAACAGCGCGTATTGCGCGATGTGTTTGCACTGGGACGATTGCACGTGCGCGACGTCATGACGCCGCGCGTCCGCGTGCAAGCGATCCGCGTGTCAGCCATGCGGCAGGATGTCATCGAGATGATCCGTGAAACCGGCCTGACTCGCCTGCCTGTATACGCAAACGATCTGGATCACATCGTCGGGGTACTACATGTCAAGGAATATTTGCTCGATCCACGCGGCGACAAGCTGTCGATCCGACGGGCCATGAATCGCGCTCGCTTCGTGCCCCAGGTCGCCAAACTCGATCAGTTGCTGGACATCTTTCGTAAGACAAAATCCAAATTCGCCATTGTCGTTGATGAATATGGCGGTACGGCTGGCGTGGTTGCGCTTGAAGATGTCGTCGAGCGTCTCGTCGGTGATATTGCGGCTGATGAAGAGCATGATGTGCAGCCGACACGCTTGGTTGGCCCCAACACATGGCAAGTGGACGGGGACATGAGTGTGTATGACTGGGCGGAAGCGTTCGGCCAGGACCTTGTCTCGCCGCGCGTCGCCACGGTGGGCGGCCTGATTGTGGACCGACTCGGCCGTGCTCCGGTGGTCGGCGACGCAGTCAGTCTTGGCAACGTGCGACTGGAAGTAACCGACGTTGAACGTTCGCGCGTACTCGCCGCGATCGTCACACTCACAAAGGCCGCCAAAGGGAAGGAGCACACGCCATGAATGCGGAGATGCTCCTCTTTGCAGCAATTGCGATTGCCGGCTTGGTCTTTAGTGCTCTATACAGTGGTCTGGAAACCGGGCTATACACGATCAACCGCGTGAGATTGGCGGTGCAGGCCAGTCGTGGCGATGTGAAAGCCATGCGGTTGCGCTCGTTGATTGACCAACCAAATCGAATGCTCTCAACGCTTCTGGTCGGCAATAACATGGCCAACTACGCGGGGAGTTTCGGAATTGCAGCCATCCTTGATGCAGCGGGTGTCTCTCCGGTGCAAGCTGTCGCGATCAACGCTGGGATCCTCATCCCGATTCTCTTTGTCTTCGGCGAGACATTGCCAAAAGATTTCTTCCGCACGTACACCGATCGCTGGTCGTATGCATTTTCCGGTTTTCTGATCTGGACTGCGCGACTTCTGACATGGACAGGCCTGCTGCCGATCGTGCAGGCGTTTGGCGACATCCTTGGTCGAATGCTGGGTTCCGACATTACATCCGCCGCAACCGCACGACAGCGCATCAGCCACCTCATTGCCGAAGGCGTTGGTGCTGGAGTGCTGAGCGAATCGCAGACCACGCTTGCCGACCGCGCATTGGCCATGCGCGAGTTGAAAGTCGAAACAGAAATGGTTCCCTGGAAGCGCGTTGTGGCCGTGCCGATTGATGCAACCGATGCGCAACGTCGAGGACTGTTTCGGCAACATGCCTTTACGCGCGCACCGGTCGTTGATCGTACCGGCCGCGTTGTCGGCATGATTCGGCTCATTGATGCCTTGTTGAACCCGACCTCGACCGTGCAGGATCTGTTGCAGCCCGTGGTGCGACTGCGATCCACCACGCCGGTGCGCGAGGCGCTCCAGCACATGCAGCACGAACGCGCTGCCATGGCAATCGTTGAACGGCCATCTGACAATCGTCCGATTGGATTGGTGACATTCAAGGATCTCGTCGAACCGCTCACCGGGGAACTTGCAGCGTGGTGACCACGATTGACCGCCCCGCTCGGCCCGGTCATGATGCTGCAATGAACAAGCGCAATGAAGCTGATTCGTGCGTGATCGTGCTTTTCGGCGCCTCCGGGGATCTCGCGGCGCGAAAGCTGATACCAGCGCTGTACGAAATGGCTGAAAGCGGCGCGCTGCCTGGTGGCACCTGCGTCGTCGGTGTCAGCCGTACGCCCATGAGCGATGACCAATGGCGCGATGTCCTGCGTCCTTCTGTTGAACATCATGCGCGAAGTTTTGATGCAAGAAGCTGGGACAAGTTCGCCAAACGATTGCACTATTTCGCTGGTGATGGTGCCAAACGCAATACCTATCCGCGCCTGATGCAACGCGTGGACGAGTTGTCCCAGAGCCACGGTTGCGGTGGGAATGTACTGTTCTACCTGTCGGTTGCACCATCACTCTACGAACCGATCATTGGGTGCATTGATGAATCGGGCATGGTGCTGGAAGGTCGTCGCTGGTGCAGCATCAATCGTGACTCCATGCCGTGGCAGCGCATCATTGTCGAAAAGCCCTTCGGACAGGACGCAGCATCTGCTGCGTCCTTGAACCGCGCTCTCGGTCGAGCGTTCGATGAAGACGCTATCTATCGCATTGACCACTACCTGGCCAAGGAGCTCGTGCAGAATTTGCTTGTATTGCGGTTTGCGAACACGATCTTCGAGCCAATCTGGAATCACCGGTACATCGATCATGTGCAGATCACCGCCGCAGAGACTGTCGGCGTGGGAAAGCGCGGCGACTACTACGATTCCGCAGGCGCGATTCGAGACATGATTCAATCGCATCTTCTGCAAGTGATGGCGTTGGTGGCCATGGAGCCACCAACGCGGTACACCGCACATCACATTCGCCAAGAGAAGGTCAAGATTCTTGATGCCATTGTGCCTACGCCGGCTGATCGACTGCAGGAATTTGCAGCATTCGGGCAATACGCCGGTGCTGAGGCCGAGCCGGCATACCACGAGTTGCCGGGGGTGAAGCCGAGGACAACGACCGAGACGTTTGCAGCACTGGTACTAAAGTTCAACAACTGGAGATGGGCAGGAACGCCATTTTTCCTCCGAACTGGCAAGCGAATGGCTGCCAAACGCACAGAGGTGGTGGTTCAATTCAAACAGCCCGCGGCTGATTTGTTCAGCGCACTGGCGCTGGATGGAGCACCTACGCTTGGCCGTCCAGCGAATCAGATCGTCATTGAGATCGCGCCGCGCGAGTGTGTGAGCTTGCGTTTTGAGGGCAAAGTGCCGGGGCAAGGAATGAAGCTGGATTCTGTCAGTATGGACTTTGACTATGCAAGACGCTTCAACGCTGAGCCGGTGGAAGCGTACGGGCCGTTGCTGATGGATGCAATGCGTGGGGACCAGACCTTGTTCAAACATCGACTGGAAGTGGAAAGTGCCTGGGATTCGATGATGCCCTTTCTTGGTCCGGAATCGGCGCCTCTTCGTAAGAACCTGGCGGGCAATTACGCACCGGGAAGCTGGGGGCCAGCATCTTCCGATGCGCTACTGGCGCGGTATGGGAGGACATGGCATCACGGCGGTTGATGCAAAATTCGAACTATAACGCTGAAATCATCGGAACCGTCCATGTTTGACTTGTCGCCTATTAGGGGGCTAGCGTCATCTTTCCAGACTTGCTTTGAGCAGCCAATGATTCGAACTGCTCGTGGCTTTTCCCTAATTGACGAAGGAGTGTTTTTGATGTTCATAACGATGAAAAGCCGAGTGCTGAGCGGTTCTGCATTGCTGGCTGCCGTCGCCATCGCTCTTGGCGTGACCATAGCCCCGGTTCACAGCGATGACGACACCAACGGTGAAACCACCAAACGCATCGGCACCTACGACCCGGAAATGGTCTTCCAGCAGTACCACGGGCTTCAAGAGCTCATTGCCCTGTCACAACGTCTTGAGGGCGAAGCCCAGCAGGCGCAAATGGAAGGCAATCAACAGCGGCTTCAGGAACTGCAGATGGAAATGCAAGAAGGCCAAATGCGCATCATCAATCAATTCCATCAGGACGTTCAGCGCGTGATGCCTGAATTGGCCGACCGGCATGAGCTTGATATCGTGGCGGTTGAAGTGATTTACGCCAGCAATGAATACGGCGATCCTGAAGATATCTCTCAGCAGCTTGCTGAACGACTCGCTGAAGACGCCCCGGAAACCGACGAGATTCCGCCGGCAGAAGATCCATTCGCCCCCGGACCTCAGTAATTCTCTCTCTCGACTGTAACAAACGGCCGATGACATGACGTCATCGGCCGTTTTTTGAGGGGCAACGTTTCGGGCCAGGGCGCCTTAGGCCCAGTCAAACTCAGCCCAGATTCATCGTCATTAGGAATTCCGCATTGGACTTGGTCTTGGCGATGCGGCCGCGGAGCAGTTCCATGGCTTCCACCACGGACATGTCCGAGACGACCTTTCGAAGTCGTACCACCAATTCCAGTTCCTTCGGATCAAGCAGCAGTTCCTCGCGGCGTGTGCCGGAGGCACTGATGTCGATGGCTGGCCAGATTCGCTTTTCCACCAGCTTTCGTGTGAGGTGAAGCTCGGCGTTGCCGGTACCCTTGAACTCCTCAAAGATCACTTCATCCGCCTTGGAGCCGGTATCCACCAGCGCGGTGGCGATGATTGTCAGCGAGCCGCCGTCCTCGATATTGCGTGCTGAGCCGAAGAACTTCTTGGGCTTGATCAGTGCCTGGCTGTCCACGCCACCGGTGCCGATCTTGCCGGTGGTTGGCATGGCGTTGTTGTACCCACGAGCAAGACGGGTAATCGAGTCGAGCAGGATGACGACGTTGTCGCCGAACTCGACCAGCCGTCGCGCTTTTTCGATGACCATTTCCGCCACCTGAATATGGCGGCCGGCTTCTTCATCAAACGTGCTGGCGACGACTTCGACCTCTTCCGGAGTGTTCCGGCGGAAGTCGGTGACTTCTTCCGGCCGTTCGTCGATGAGCAGTACGATGATCTTCGTGGGGGTGTCCGAATCAGGGCCATGATTCTGTGCTATTGCCTTGGTGATCTTCTGCAGGATGACGGTCTTACCGGTACGCGGCGGGGCGACAATCAGTGCTCGCTGGCCGAAGCCAAGCGGCGCCACAAGATCGATGATGCGCGTTTCAACGCCTTCGGCCTCCGCCTCAAGGTGAATCCGTTGGTTGGGATGCAGCGGCGTGAGGTTCTCAAACGTTGGCAGGTCGTGCAGCACCTTCGTCGGCTGGCCGTTGACTTCCTCAACGCGCAGCAGGGCGAAGTATGTCTCCGCCTCCTTGGGAGGCCTGATCAATCCGCGTACGACCTGCCCCTTTCGCAAGCCAAAGCGGCGAATCTGCGACGGGCTGACGTACACATCGTCGGGGGAGTTGAGGTAGGAGTACTCAGGACTTCGCAGGAAACCGAAGCCATCTGGAAGAATCTCCAGAGTGCCTTCACCCACCATGAGGCCGGATTTGCGAGCACGGGCTTTGAGAATCTCAAAGACCAGCTTCTGCTTGGGCAGGTTGTTGTAATCCTCAACTTTTTCCTTCTTCGCGAGCTTGGCAAGCTCGGCGTTGGTCATGTGCTGAAGGGTGACGAGATTGAATTCGTCTTTCTTCGCAAGGTCATATTTGCCCTGCGTTTCCTCCTCCAGTGCTGCTGCTTCAGCTTCGAGCACTTCATCGCTCGGGACCTGGCCCGGCTGAAGGGTGACAGTGGCGACACCGCCGCCGGAACCGCCGCGTTTCTTACCGCGACGACGAGATTTTTTCGATGATGACATGTCGGTCGTGTACTCCTGACTGACGAAACGTGAAGGCCTGGCGAAAACTCAGGGAGTTTGGGGTGTTTCGGCCACCGCCTGAAAGCAGCGCCGCTTGCAAGTTCAACGATGGTCCATCGTGTCACTGAAAACACGGGGATGAACGGAATCAGCCGCCAAAGTCGGGTCGCCTGGGACACCGGTGCCGCGTACTTGATTCGTGTTCGTGTTGGGCCTCTGGGTTCCGAGCTCCGCCGAATGGCATGGCAATAAGCCAGCCACTCAATTTCGACGGGTTTCAACGATGCTGTTCAGGCATTGGCGAACCTGCTCCTCAAGCTCGCACACATCACCGTTGTTGAAGACTATATCATCGGCCCGGAATCGCTTCGCGTCAAGTGGAAGCTGAGAATCTTCTCGCCTCCGCAGTTCTGCCTCGTCCCAGCCGCGGTTGTCCCGTACCCGCGACAGACGTACCTCGCGCGGGGTGTCAACGAAAATCACCGCATCACACTCAGCATCCAGCCCGGCTTCGAAAAGCAGCGGCGCGTCGATCACCAGTGCTGGAGCATCTGCCGGAGCAGCATCAAACTGCTCGCGACGGCGGGCCTCGATCCACGGGTGGGTGATCGACTCCAACTGGCGTCGCTGCTGTGGGTCACTGAACACGATCGCAGCCATTTTTGAACGGTCAATACGACCAGCATCATCAAGAATCTCACTGCCCCACTGCGCGACGATTCGATCGCGTATCGCCGGGTCTTCAAGTGCCGCCCGAGCCGCAGCATCAGAATCAGCCACTACGCAGCCCAGATCAGCGAGCATCCTCGCAACTGTGGACTTGCCTGATCCAATGCCGCCAGCGAGACCAATGACAGGTTTGCGCGATTCGTTCACGCGCACAGTTTAGCGACCGGGCTTGTCCACTTGGGCAGCGACGGAATTTCATAGCGGGCAAGCCCGCTCGCTCAACGTATTACTTCACGATTCGAGACCAGGTCGTCCCTTCCGGACCGTCCTTGATCGCGATGCCCATCTCAAGCAGTTCATCACGGGCCGCGTCTGCTGCGGTCCAGTCCTTGTTGGCGCGGGCTGCGTTGCGCTGGGCAATCTTCGCTTCGATCAGATCGCGCTCATCATCATCACCTCTGATTGCTTCGCGCTGCAGGTCGAGCACACCCAAAACGGTATTCATCGTGTGCAACGCTTCCAATTCATCGCCATACGTTGCACCGCCATCGCCCTGCGGCGGGTCACCGCCCACGGCATGCTTCGATGCCGCCTCACTCAACACGCCGATCGCACCCGCAACATTCAGATCCGCTTTCAGCGCTTCCTGGAATGCAGGCAACGCCATTCGCAACGGCCCCCCACCTTCGGCTGTTAGAGAACCGGGCAGCGGACGGTCCTGGTACATGCGCAGCCATTGCTCCAACTTGGCCCAGCGTTCGATCTGACGCTGCGCGTTCTGCAACCCCTGGAACGTGAAGTTCGCGTTGGAGCGATAGTGCGTCTTGATCAGCTCCAACCGAATGGCTGCGGGCGTGGCTCCCTTGGCAATCAGATCGCGCACGGTGAAGAAGTTGCCCTTGCTCTTGGACATCTTCTCACCTTCCACGATCAGAAACCGCGTGTGAAACCAGTACCGTGCAAACTGCGGCTTGCCGGTCGCACAGCATGACTGGGCAATTTCACATTCGTGATGGGGGAAAATGTTGTCCTCCCCACCACTGTGCAGGTCGATCTCCTCACCAAGCAGTGAGCCAGCCATGACCGAACACTCAATATGCCAGCCGGGATACCCTTCTCCCCATGGACTTGGCCAGCGCATCAGGTGAGTCGGATCGGGCTTCCAGAGCATGAAATCGGCTGGATGCCTTTTGATCGCCTGCGTGGCTTCGTCGACGCGGCCGCCTTCACCCGAGCGGATGCGATCGGGCGTATTGCCGGACAGTTTTCCGTACTCTTCAAACGACTGCACATCAAAGTACACCACACCGTCATCCGCCACGTACGCATGACCCTTGTCCATCAGGGTCTGGATCATCTCGACCATCGCAGGCACGTACGCCGTCGCCCGGGGCATGAGTTCGGGCGCATCCTGAACCTCATGAGCGATACGCAGGCCGAGACTGCGCGCATCGTCGAGAAAGGCATGGGTGTAGAAATCCGCAACGGCATAGGGGTCGTTGGGGTCGATATCCTTGGCGTCAGTCGGCAGCTTGCCGGACTTCTTGTCCTCGAGCAGCCGTTTGGCAGCGAGCTGCATTTTGTCCTCGCCCGAACCGTCTGCCACAGCATCGTCGGTCATGTGGCCGACATCAGTGATGTTCATCACATGCCGCACCTCGTACCCGAGCAGTTCGAGTGTGCGTCGGAGCACATCAGCGTTGAGAAAGGACCGAAAGTTGCCGATGTGTGCAAAGTCGTACACGGTCGGGCCACAGGAGTAGAAGCTCACACGTCGATTGGCTTCATCCAGGGCTGCAAACGGTTCTTCTTGTTTGGTCAAGGTGTTGTAGAGGCGCAGTGTCATCGAGGCAAAGGGTACGAAGCGATGCGCCGTGCGACAAGATGAATGGTGCAAAGTTGGCTGTTGGTGCGTATTCTCCGTGTATGGATCAATTCTCAAACATTCCCGTGCTCATCACCGGCGGAGCCGGGTTCATCGGCTCGCATCTGGCTACGCGGCTGCATGAACTGGGTGCCCAGGTCCGCGTGATTGACGA
>PWVT01000158.1 GCA_003562195.1 Phycisphaeraceae bacterium
CGATCTTCGGCCCGTAGAACGCCGCTTCGCCCGGTTCTTCGCTGAAGGAAACCCCAAGACCACGTGCGGCTTCGCGGCATGCCTGCTCGGCCTTGTCCCAGTTGGCCGGGTCGCCGACGTATTTGCTGGAATCCGGGTCTCGTAGCCCAACGCGCACACGGTAGTCGCTCATTTCCAATGTTTCGAAAATGATTTTGACCAGCGAAAGGCAACCGCGAAGTTCTTCAGCGACCTGATCCTCAGTGCAGAACAGGTGGGCATCATCCTGCGTGAATCCGCGTACGCGGGTCATGCCGCCGATCTCGCCGGATTGCTCCCAACGGTACACCGTTCCAAACTCCGCCAGGCGAACCGGAAGATCGCGGTAGCTGCGCGGCTGTGAATCAAACACCTTGATGTGGTGCGGGCAGTTCATCGGCCGAAGGAGGTAGCCCTCGATCTCGCCTTGCTTCATCCGGTTTGCCAAATCTGCACAGGAGCAGTCCTCGCTGGCAAGTTGCGCGAGATGCTCATGGTGAATCAGCGGCGGATACTGGCTTTCCTGGTAGTAGGGGAAGTGGCCGGAAGTCTTGTAGAGTTCCAGCTTGCCGATGTGCGGCGTGAAGATCTGGTGATAGCCCTGCTTGCGAAGTTCATCGCCAATGAAGGTCTGCAACTCCTGGCGAATCACTGCACCGTTTGGCGTCCAGAGAATCAACCCTTGACCGACGGTTTCATCAATGTGAAACAGCCGAAGCTGCTTGCCAAGCACGCGATGGTCACGCTTGCGGGCTTCTTCAAGGACCTCAAGGTGCTTTTGAAGTTGTTTCTTGTCGGCAAAAGCAGTGCCGTACACGCGCGTGAGCCGATCGCTGTCCGCATCACCATGCCAATACGAGGAGGCGAGCGAGGTGATCTTGTATGCACCGATGTAGCCGGTGCTGGGGACATGCGGCCCGCGGCAGAGGTCTTCCCAATGCGTGCCCGGCTCGCCAGTGGCATACCACGACAGTTCAGCAGAGCCAGCTTCGATGGCACGCTCGGCATTATCGATTTTGTATTTGCTGCCCTCGTTCTGGAGTTTACTCAAACCCGTTTCAACTGGCATCTCGTACCGCGTGAACGGCCGATCTTCCGCGATGATCTTTGCCATTTCCGTTTCGACCGCCTCGAAATCCTCGCTGCTGAGTGGTCGGTTTTCGGGAACGGCCAGATCGTAGTAGAAACCACCTTCGACAGGCGGACCATACACCAGATCAACGCCGGGCACGATCCTCTGAATCGCCTCTGCCATGACATGGGCGGCACTATGCCTGATGAGATACAGTGCATCCGGATCAGACTCGCCCTTGCGATCCTTGACGGTGACGAGGGCAAGGTCGGCATCTTGCGTAATCTCAGTGCTCAGATCGCACAATTCGCCGTTGATTCTGGCGCCAATTGCCGCCTTGGCCAGGCCTGGACCGATATCCTTAGCGACCTCGGCTGGGGTAACGCTGGGCTTGTCAAATTCGCGAATGCTTCCATCTGGCAGCCGTATATTGGGCATAATCTTGTGTATCCGCCCCGCGGGGCGGTCTCCAATAGTGATGATGGGATGTGCCGAGGATATCCCAGGATGCTGGGCAGTCAACGCAGGAAGACTGGGGGAGTCCGATTGACGCAGACATGAAATGTGTCGATGGATGAGAATTCAAGCAATCATGCAGGAAGATGCGGAAGAATACGCCCATGAGTGAGCACACGAAGACCTCGACAGATTTGATCGAGTCAACCGGCCTCGCACGCTCATTTATGAAGCGCACGATCGAGGCCCCCCGTCGCTGGCTCCCTCGCCCGGAAATTCTCGTGCTCGGCCTCGCATTGCTGTGGACACTAGGTGCGAAGGCGTTCATTGTGATTGAACAGATGCCCGACGCGCCGTGGGGGCCGTTGTTCGAAGCCGTCGTGCCTGACCTCATCTTCTTCTCCATTGTCCTGTTGGGATTTCTCATTGCCGCAGTGGTTGAGCAGCGACATATTGTCCCACGGGCGACGCTGCTGTTCGCTTCACTGGTGTTGGCTTGGGCAGTCCTCAACGCATCATGGCTGCTCACCACGAGCGTACAGCTTCAGCCGGGAGTGTTTGGCGTCTTACTGCAAACGTCTTCAGATATGTGGCCGATGGTCACGACGTACCTGGGCAACAACTTGCTGTACGCCATTCCGCTGGTGCTCACGGCATTGCTTGCTGGTGTCTGGTTGATATGGCGGTTGATTTCGCCATTGCCCCTGCGCATCACCGTCGGCGGGCTGGCTGCCCGACTTTCACTGGTGACGTTGCTGCTGGGAGTATTGGTCACCACGCATCAGGCGCAGCATCGCCGAGGCATCACGGCGTGCTCAGGCCAGGTCCTGGCGTTCAGCAGTCACTGGTACGCGCTGCGCAATATCACCGGCGAGCGCATGGATTACACGGACATCACTGGCGAAGCACGGCATTTGCCGCGTGTCGGTGAACGCAATGTTGTCCCGCCTGACGTACCGCGAGAAGAATTGCCGAACATTGTCATTGTCCTGCTGGAAAGTGTGCCGCACGCGTTCACTTCTTTGCCCGATGCGATCGGGGCGACGCACCCGCCAGTTCCCCCGGAGCCGGACCTGACACCAGCACTGGCGAAGTTAGCTGAGCAGGGCGTTGACTTTCAGTGGACGCGCGTTCCAATTCCACAAACGACTAAGGCCTTTTGGGCGACGTTTGCCGGATCAATGCCGGAAGTTCGTGCGGGATACATCGAGTCGATTCTCGTTGATCAGCCATATGAAAATCTGGCTTCGATCCTGCGCAAGGTCGGCTATCGCAGCAGCTTCTTTCAAATGTCCACCGGAACGTTCGAAAGTCTGCCGGGTGTGTTTGCAAATCTGGACTTTGACTGGGCATGGTTCTTTGAGAATCTCGAAGATCCAACGACGCAGCTCAGTGCGCTGACGGCCGATGACTTTGCCATGATCCCGACGATGTTTGAATGGGTTGATGATGGTGATGAACCTTTTTTGTTGACCATGATTACCACGGTCGCTCATGATCCCTATCGCGTTCCCGAATGGTTCATGACCGAGCAGAGCAGTGACCGAACCGAGCGATTTCTTGACACAGTCCGGTACACAGACCTGTTTCTCCAGGAGATCCTCGATCAATTGGAGCAGCGTGGCATGACGGAGAACACCATCGTTTGCGTGCTTGGTGATCACGGTGAGGCATTTCGGCCAGAGTCGCGCCGAGGGCGATGGGTGCCGTTTGAGGAGGTCATCCGTATACCGTGGGTCATGCGATGGCCTGGGCACATCGAGCCGGGCACGATCATTACCGAGCCGATGTCTCAAATCGATGTTACGCCGACACTGTTGAACCTCATCGGCTTTGACATCAGCGGCGCAGGTTTCGAGGGTAAGGATGCACTTGGTGAGATCAATCCCGAGCGCCGCATGTATTTTTCATCGTGGTATGTCAACAGTCCGCTGGGCTTCGTCGAAGGTGACATCAAGTACATGTATTGGCCTGCGATCAACACATTGTTCAGGTACGATCTGGCCAATGATCCGTATGAACAGAATCCCACGACGATTGATGGGCCGAAGAAGGAGGCGATTATCGCGGACATTCGGCAATGGGAAGCGGCAACCCACTTCACCGTTCCTGCACGACGTTTTCGAGAAGAAATTGTGTTTGACCACTGGCGGGTCTTTAGCTCCGGCAGAACCGGACGATCGTATTACATCCCTTCGAGTGAACTGGCTAAACGCGAATGAGTCAAGCAGCAGCAGCACAACTTGAGCCCTTCGATGAGCATGCCCGATCGCGCGCTGTCAAAGCGCTGATCCAGGTGTTGTTATTGACCGGGCTGTGGCTCCTGCTCATTCGTGAGGAGTATCACTTTTTTGGTATCCGCATGTTGGGAGACAGCGAGGCCGCCCACGCGTTGGCGGCGCCGGTGCTGATCGGCCTGCTGATTTATCGTCGATGGGACTTGCTCGTACGCAATCTCAGGCCCGGATCCCTATGGGGCTTGGTGCTCATCGGTATCGCGTTGGTCATGTTTGCGGTGTTTACATGGCCGTTTTTCATCGGCTATCCTCGCCAGGCAGCCATCGTTCCCGCCGTGGCAGGTTTTGTTCTCGTCGTCGGGGGTTGGAGGGTTCTCAAGCTCTCCGTGCCGATGCTGGTGATTCTGCTGCTCGCAGTGCCGATCGGTTGGCGTCAGTACGCGTTTCTCATCG
The DNA here is from genome assembly GCA_003562195.1 of Phycisphaeraceae bacterium. Classification (GTDB taxonomy): domain Bacteria; phylum Planctomycetota; class Phycisphaerae; order Phycisphaerales; family SM1A02; genus PWVT01. The sequence goes on from PWVT01000158.1 coordinate 4,237, forward strand.
TCATACCCGAGACGCAGACCTTCTTTGTTACAGAGGCGGCTCTGAACCTGCTTCCAGGTGTGCTTGTCACCATGGATGGACCGGATATCTACTTCACTCGAGGCGCAGAGAACGGCACAATAGCGTTGGGTGACCCGCATCGAGGTGCATCGCTGTTTCTGGCAATGGCAATGATCGGGGCATTCGTAACATACGCCAGCATTCGACCACTGTGGCAGTTTGTGGTCGTAGCGATCTTTGCGGGGCCGATCTTGCTTCTCTGCAATTTCTTACGGCTTTGTGCCCACGGCGTGATTACAATTTATGGAGGTTTTGAGCCGTTGAGCGCCTTCCCGCGCTTGGCTGCCGGGTTGTTTGCACTCGTGCTGGCGTACCTGATGTTCACAGCGGTGCTCGGAATCTGTAACAACATCGTCAAGCCGGTTGAGCAGGACGACGCAGGATAGGGAGTTGAATGATGCCATATACACCCACAAGCCGTGCATTCACATCGCCACTGTTTCTGACCGTTTGTACGGTTCTCATCGTTGCTGTGTTGGCTTTGCCAGCCACCATGCAGGCCATTGCAGAGCATTACACGAAACTTCCTGCTGAGATTCGTGTTCCGTTGGATGAATTCAACGCGCATCGTGTGCCGGGCTTTCAAGCGGTACAATCCCGCGAATTCGGCATTCAGGATCAAGACATTGGCACGGATGAATCGTTGACACTGACGATGGCGCGGCTCGATAAGTCGGGTCAGATTGAGGACCGCGACACCCTGCTACATATCGCCTATTACGATGGATCTGGTGAATCCGGCTTGCGTGTCTCACACACGCCGGAAGTCTGCTATCGCCAGGGTGGGGCAACGATACAGAGTGTACGCACCGTTCGTGTGGACGTGCCCGGCCTTTCGAGCATTCCCGGGTACGAGCACGTCGGTGAAACCGTTACTGCACGACTTGTCGACATAGCGCTGCCGGGTGGCGGCACACTTGTTGACATTTATCTGTTTGTCTCCAATGGCGAGTTTTATCATGACCGTGAGCGTTTGCGCTTTGCCATGTCATGGGCGAGCGAGCCACGCGTATACTTTGCCAAGTTTGAAGTGAGCGCGATTTACGATGACAACACGCCATTTGATGAAGCCAAGGCGCGAGTGAAGGAATTGATCGCCGCTGCACTGCCGGTATTTATCGAGGACCACCTGCCACTGCACGACGATCTGATGCGTGTGGATGACGATGAGGCGTAAGCCACGCTTACGCCTCAGATTTTTCAAACCGGCGAAGCAGCGCGACGTGTAACACTCCGAGGCCGATCAGCGTGACAGCGACCAGGACGACGATGCCGCGATGCTTCGGGACCGGACCCCAGACAACAGGGAAGACAACATCCTCAGCACGAGCTGAAAAACCAAGCTTGGCTGGAACCGGGCCGAGCATGGAACCGGCTGAGCCGCTGCGAGCATCAAACATGCGCGTTTGGCCGCGACGAATCGCGAACGTTGGATCGTCCGTCCACGCGGTGAACTCCCCATCCTCAACATGCATCTCCCAACCCGGCGGGATGTTCTGGTTATAGGTATTGTGCTCTTGCACGCTGAAGAACATGATGGGATCTGCATCGACGTTGGTGACTTCCCATTGGTAAATCTGGGCGTTGATCGAGGCAACGATGCGAATACCATCCTGCTCGTAGGCCATGGAATTGGCTCCGCGCGAAGACTGTCCGTGCACAGCAGAGACGAAGAGCAACGCGGTCAGGATGATCGGGGCAATTCGCATCTGTTTCACCATACGACATCGGCAATTGGAGGTTCCAGAGACAGCAAATTATGAGATGGCATTTGAGCCGCTCGGACTCGGGCCTGTCGCGTCAGGACTGGTTGAATTCTCCAAATCGACCTTCACCGGCTTTACTTCGCGCTTCTGATTTCGCTCGTCACTGACCTTGCCAAGCACCGATGGCAGCTCAATCCCCGCCTGCTCAGCAAGTTCGTGCATCGCGGGGAGAGAACCAATCAAACCTGAGAGGAAATCCGCGGTGGCTCCATTGGCCTTTCCTGAACCATTATGGCCCTTGCCGGAACCGGAATCCCAGACGGTGATCTTGTCGATCTTGAGGTTCTGCACCGCCTTGACCTGCTCGGCGACGAGTTCCGGCAACTGCTCGATCATTAGCAGCGTCGGCGCGATTTGCGGATTCTCCGCACACG
>PWVT01000208.1 GCA_003562195.1 Phycisphaeraceae bacterium
CTGGGAATGTGTATTGACGTTCGTAACAGTGCGCATGCGTTCAAGGCCAAGACGATCATGATGAGTCTCTGCCGCGAGCTCTTCGAGCTTTTTCGCATGATGAAGGTCGATCGGCTGTACAAAATTGTCCATGACCGGGCTGAGCTGAAGAAGCTCTTGAAGTAGGCATCAATCTCCTCCCAGTGCGTTCAAGTCTTTGCATGGCCGAGGGCTCATAGCCGTGCGCTGTCTGGGTTACTATCATTACTCAAGTTACTTGAACTTTGACCTGAGGTATGCACCATGGGCCTTGAAGCCGCCCTTCCAGTCGATGGCATTTTGACAACGCAACTCAACCGCGTGGTGAATTGGGCACGACGTTCCGCGGTCTGGCCGATGCCCTTTGCCACAGCGTGTTGTGGCATTGAACTCATGGCCACGGCTTCAAGCCGATTTGACTTGGCGCGATTCGGCGCAGAGGTGATGCGTTTTAGCCCTCGCCAGGCGGATCTACTGATCGTTGCCGGTCGGGTTTCTGTGAAAATGCTGCCTGTGCTTCAACGCATATATGTGCAGATGACAGAGCCGAAATGGGTTATTTCCATGGGTGCTTGCGCCTCAACGGGCGGTGTCTTTGATACCTATGCAGTTGTGCAAGGTGTGGATCAGTTCATTCCGGTTGATGTGTATGTACCAGGTTGCCCACCCCGTCCGGAGATGCTTATCGAAGGCGTGATGGCCATCCAGCGTATCATTGATGAGGACAACATTCCGTATGACGGGGACGGCAAGCGGATCCCGCTGGAAGTCTCACTAACGCCGAACTATGAGCCCCGCGCCCAGCCGGTCGAAGTGAGCGTCGGTGCCACCTGAGTCCAGGCGCTTCCGACTTGTGTCATCGCTGAATGTCTTCTCCACCGCTTCGCATACTCGCTTTCGAGCCCTTTGACGCTGGTTCGCACCGTGCGGTGCGCGAATCCATCACGCGACATTCCTGCCATCAATGGACATGGCTGACCCGACCCGGCCGGTCATGGAAGTGGCGCATGAGACTTGCAGCGATCGAGATGCTCGACGAAGCGATGTCCTGTGGTCTACTTGGTCAGCGGTGGGATTGTCTATTTACGACATCACTGCTCGGGGTCACTGACTTGCGTTCCCTGCTGCCGCCGAGTCTGCGCAGCACGCCACTGATCTTGTACCTGCACGAAAATCAGGCCGCGTATCCACAAGGCCCCAGCATGCTTGATTTAGCCAAGCGAGATTTTCAGTTCGCGCTGACCAATCTCACGAGCATTCTTGCAGCCGATTTCGTGATTTGGAACAGCGCATGGAACCGTGATTCATTCATTCAGGGCATTGACGAAATTCTCCGCCACAGCCCGGATACACCATTGCGGCAGACTGTTGCGCAGCGTGTACGGGACCGAAGCGAAGTCATCTGGCCGCCAGTTGAACCGCCGCCCGAAAGGCATACTCGCTCGGCACGTAAAGCGGACGAGCCAATTCGCGTTCTCTGGCCGCATCGGTGGGAACACGACAAAGGACCGGATGAATTGTTGGCGGTTGCCGAGCGCGAGACGGAGCGGCTGAATCTTCGCTGGACAATTCTCGGCGAGCGGTTTCGTGAAGTGCCGCGTGCCTTGGTTGAGTTTGAGCGGCTATTTTCTGATCACATCGATCATTTTGGCTATGTACACAGTCGCGAGGCGTATTGGGCTGCCTTGCACCGGTGCGACTGGGTGCTTTCAACGGCCAATCACGAGTTTTTCGGCATCGCGGTGGTGGAGGCGTTGTTCGCCGGCTGCCTGCCATGGCTACCGCAACGACTGAGTTATCCTGAGTTACTGCCGAAGCAAGCACACGGTTTGAATCCTCAGAGCAAGGGATATTCTCCGGATATGCTGCGTCGCGCGATCCGCACTCACTTGGTAGCCGCCGGTGCTTCCAAGGCAACGTCCGATATTGATCGGGCGTTGTCAAGAGAGTGTGGTGTTTGTTTGTAAGCAGGATTGCCCGTCTTGCCAGATGAGGGCCTGACGATTCTTTTTTGGGAAAAAAGAGTCTGGAATCGTGGTTAATTCACTTGCTTGCACTGAAAGTGGTGATACTCTTCATTTTGAGGGAGTGCTTCGGGTACGAACCTCTTTCAGAGGAATGTGGGCTAGAGAAGTTTGTGAGTGTGAGAAAAGATAATCCCCGGCCGTGAATCCGGGATAGGAAGAAAGAGAGATCCGAAATGAAAATGCGTATTGGCTTTGCAGCCGTTGCTGCGGCAGGCACTTTGAGTGTGGGGCTTCTTGCCGGAACCGTCTCCGCGAGTGCCATCGTGATCGACGATTTCACTCAGGTTGCGGACCCAAATCCGTGGCCGGTGCAGCTCAACACAGAAGGCAATGTGACCGTCAATGAAACCGGGCTGAATGTTCTCGGCGGCACGCGTGACACGTTCGTTGAAGCTGTCGCGGTTGGTATTCCCGATCTTGACTTTCTCCAGGCAACAGTCGCCGCTGGTGCCGGGCTGCTTGATTTCAACAGCACGGTTGATACCAAGGGCTACCTGTCATTGACCTACAATGGCGGTGGTTCACTCAACGCGGACTTCACCGGTCAGATGGGCATTCAGTTTGACTTTACGATGTTCGATTTCGCTGACGGTGCACCTCTGCCTGTCACCGTCATCATGAACGATGGCACCAACTCAGCGACGCATACCCTGTCACTGAACGCCCCTGGTGGCCAGAGCTTGATGTTCGACTTTGCAGACTTCTCCGGCATTGGTTCGCTGGACTTGGCTTCGCTGCAGTCGATCGAGTTCCAGCTTGATCCTGCGATTGGTGCGGACTTCCGTATCAGCCAGATCGTGACCGTCGTCCCGGGTCCTGGTGCCTTGGCCTTGCTTGCCCTCGGCCTTGCCGCCCCGCGTCGCCGCCGCGACTGATTCTCGACTCGAATTGATTCCACACAAATCATCAACAGGCCGCCATTGCAGGCGGCCTGTTGTATTTCACAGGGCTCGGATTGCGGCTACCATTGGCCTCCATGTCAGCTTCGAAGCTTATTCATCGCGGGCCACGGACGCCCGGGCATCCGCTCATTGGGGCTTCAATCCTCTCGGCCGATTTCGCTGACTTGGGCCGGGAATGCCGAGACACGATTGCGGCTGGCGCGGACCTGCTTCATCTGGACGTCATGGATGGCCACTTTGTCCCGAATTTGACCATGGGACCTTCGTTGTGCAGCTCTTTGCGGCAGGCACTTCCTGATGCGGTACTCGACGTTCACCTCATGGTGAGCAATCCGCGTATGTTCATTGAACCATTTGCCGAGGCAGGCGCGGATCACTTCACGTTTCATATCGAAGTGGCTGATGACCCGATCGAACTTGCAGCGGCTGTACATGAAGCTGGTATGACTGCCGGGTTGGCCATAAACCCACCGACGGACGTTCAGACCATCATGCCGCACCTTGAACCCATGGACATGGTTCTCATCATGAGCGTCAATCCAGGATTTTCAGGTCAGCGATTTATCCCAGATGTGCTGAGCAAAGCCGCGCAGATCAAGCCCTTGCTCCGTACAGATCAGCGTCTTGAAATCGATGGTGGCGTCAATGGCGACACCGCTGCAGCAGCACGTGAGGCAGGATGCGATATTCTCGTTGCTGCGTCAGCAATCTTTGGAAGTGATGACCAGAAAACTGCAATCAAGACACTGCGGCAGGGTTATCCGGTCAATCCCTCAAGGAGCGCGTAAGTGGCGGTGAAGAGAAAGACAATCACCCTTCGTCTGATTCGTTGCGGAGATACGCCCTGGACTGAACAGCAGCGATTGTTCGGAACGACTGATCTTCCGCTTAGCGACGCGGGTCGGCTTGCATTGCGAGCGGACGTTGCCAAGCTGCAAGCCGAGAACGTGGCATCTGTGTATCACCCGCCGGATGAAGCGGCCTCAGAAACTGCCGCGGCTTTTGCCAAGGCCATGCGAGGCAAGCCACGAATCGTACCCGAGTTGGCTGACCCGGCTTTAGGGGTGCTGGAAGGCATGACCCAACAGGAATTCGCCGAGCGGTTCGCCAAACGGCACAAGCAGTGGCATGATGATCCCTTATCGCTGACGCCACCAGAGGGGGAGGACTTCATCGTGGCGCGATCGCGGATTTTTGATGCTGTGACGCACATCCTCAAGCGCAGTCGTGGTGGCGGTGTGGCCATCGTGCTCCATTCGCTGGGTATCGGGTTTCTCAAAAGCTGGCTGCTGGACCGTCCGTGCAGTGATATCTGGCGGCTCCTTGAGACCCGTCCGGCAGTTGAACGCTTTGCCATTGATACCGACCTGATCGAAGCACTTGAGACGGCAGCGACCGAGCAAATCGTCGGTGAATGACGCAGGATTTACCTGTTGACGCTATCCTTACACGCAAGTCTATATTCACTCTGCATTGCCATGACAAATGTTCCTACACGATCTTGGGCCGACGCGCCGGAACTGGCCAAATCAAAGAAGGCCGTCCCTGAAGGTTTGTGGATGCGCTGCCCTGCATCGGAGTGTGGGGCGATTCTCTTTCGACGATCAGTTGAGAACAATCTATGGGTCTGCCCGGAATGTCAGCACCATTTCCGTATTACCGGCGAACAGCGTGTCAAACAATTGTGCGCCCCCGACAGCTTCGAGCCGTTCAACGCTGATATGGCCCCGATGGACCCGCTGAATTTCGTTGACCTGAAACCGTATAGTCAACGGATTGTGGCAGCCCAGAAATCGACAGGTCAGAACGATGGCATCCAGACGGGGACCGGTTTTATCAAGGGTCGCAAAGTGATCCTCGCAGCCATGGACTTCTTTTTCCTCGGCGGCTCTATGGGCAGCGTCATTGGCGAGAAGATCGCCCAGGCCGTGGAACGAGCTGCCGACAATGACCTGCCGCTCATCATTGTGAGTGCCTCTGGCGGTGCCCGCATGATGGAATCGGGTTATTCGCTGATGCAGATGGCCAAGACGTCCGCTGCCCTGGCAAGATTCGACGAGATGGGTGGGTTGTACATTTCCGTGCTCACAGACCCCACGACCGGCGGCGTCACCGCGAGCTTTGCAATGCTCGGCGACGTTATTCTTGCGGAGCCCAAGGCCCTGATCGGTTTCGCCGGTCCACGGGTGATTCAGCAGACCATCCGCCAGGAACTGCCAGAGGGCTTCCAGCGGTCAGAGTTTCTGCAGGACTGTGGTTTCGTCGATCGCGTCGTTCCCCGAAGCGAGCTTCGCAGCGAGATCAGCAGTATCATCGACTATGCCGGGAAGTAATACCGCTGCTGCTTCGCTCCTCCAGTCGACGATCATGATGGCGGCATTGGCCCTCGTGCACGCCTTGCTGGTGATCGTTGCGTTTCCGCCAGTAGGGCTTTGGCCGTTGATTATCCTCTCGCCAGTACCGCTGGCGATTCTCGCACTGCAAGCCCGCAGCACGATGCAGGCGTCGCTCGTTGTGCTGGTGGTTCAGACAATCCTGTGGATGTGGATGAGTCGCTGGCTATGGCACATCACCGAAGCAGGCCTGATTCCATATGCACTCACGATGGCCAGCATGACCGTCTTGCTCGTCTGGGTGTTGCGTCGAGTCAGCCATCATGCACTGCTCGGCAGATATCCCATGACCATCATGCTGCCAGTTATCTGGACGGCGGTTGAGTTCTTCCGTGGCGAAATCTTCTTCGATGGCTATCCGTGGTTTCTGCTCGCACACCCGCTGGTAGAAGCTCCGGTTTTGGTACAGAGCGCGGATCTGATGGGGACTTATTTCATTAGCTTTCTCGGGGCAATGTTCGCGGGATTGCTTGTCGATGGGCTGCGCGTCGCGGTGTGGAATCATGAAAAGAAGCCGCTCATTTCAAAGGCCCAATGGGCGGTATTCGCCGGTATTGTGTCGTGTATTGCCGTTGCGAATGTGAGTTATGGACTTTGGCGTATCAGCCAGACCGAGGTGCTTACGCCAGGCCCATCGTTACTGGTCGTACAAACCAATCTGCCGCAAGACAACAAGATGCGATCCACCGCGGAGGAGCATTGGCAGCACTATCAGCAGTTCGTCACGCAAACGCTCGATGCGCATCGTGCAGCCATAGCCGACGGTGTTCCCATCGATCTCATCGCTTGGCCGGAGACCATGGTGCAGGGCTGGGGCTTTGAACCCAAGACGCTCGAATTTTTCGTTGAGCTTGGGTTCTGGCAGGGATATCGCTTCGCGATGGCGACCGAGGTGGTGGCGGGTGATCTGAACGTGCCGATGCTTGTGGGGAGCCCGGCAGTTGAAGGTCCGCGGTTGCGGCCGGACCACACGTTGGACTGGGATGGCAATTTCAATTCCGCGTATCTCATCACGCCGCTCACGGACGATGCCGAGTTGGGACAGCGTCACCATCAGCGATACGACAAGATCTTTCTGACACCGTTCGGTGAAACTATGCCATACATCCGCGCGTGGCCATGGCTTCAAGAGAAGTTCCTTGCGATCGGGGCGCAAGGCATGGAGTTCAACTTAGAGTCGGGAGTCGAGCCGCGTGTCCTTGAGATGGAGATCGATGGTAAACCACTTTACCTCGCTACCCCGATCTGTTTCGAAGCCACCATGGCATGGGTCTGCCGCTCGCTCGTATACGCTCGCGGTCACAAGCGGGCGGATGTGATGGTTAATCTGACGAACGATGGTTGGTTTGGCAACCACCATGCCGGCCGAATGCAGCATGCGCAGATTTCACGTTTTCGTTCGATTGAGAACCGCATTCCAGTGGTGCGTGTAGCAAATACCGGCCTGAGCATGTCCATTGATTCAGTCGGACGTGTCGAAGCAACAATTGGTGAAGGCCGTTATGGTGAGTCACAGCAGCCGGGCACGCTGATCGCTCAGCCATACTTGGACAGTCGCAATACCCTCTATGGTCGTGTCGGAGATGTGTGGGGCTGGGGGGGATTGATCGTGGGGTTTCTCAGCGTGGTGGTGACATTCTGGAAGAAAGTGGAGTGAAACGTATGATCTTGAGAACAGTGCGTCACGTCTCGTTGGCCGCCATCGTCAGTACATTCACGTTAGCGGGTGCCTGTCAGGAAACGAACGAGCCGTGGAGTACGCGGCATGAATCGATCGTTGATTCGGGCCGACCGACCCTCAACCTCCCCCCGCTCGGTGGTGAGACAGTCCCTGATGTCGACGATCACCCGGGCCTCCGAGCCGCTGCATTGGCCATCTTGGAGGAAGCGGGCGGCTCATCCGACCCGCTGCTGCGCGCTAATGCCATCGAAGCCATGCACTATGCCCCGAAGAAACTCGACCAATTCGTTTTGCAGGGGCTTGCTGATGACAACCGTGGTGTGCGATTTATCGCACTGATGACCCTTGGCAAGTTTCAGATGACAGAGGTCGCTCACTTAGCGTACCCAATGTTGCACGACGGCTCTCCATCGGTCCAAGCCGCCGCGATCTATGCACTGCATCGTTGTGGCGAGCGGGTGGATCTGAACCCACTCGCTGAAATGTTGCGATCGTCAAATCCAGAGGTGAAAGCCAATGCCGCTCTGGTGCTGGGAGAACTTGGAAACCGCTCTGCTATCCCGATGCTCCGCAGCGCCGTCGGTCGGGATATGTCGCGCGTTTCGTCGGCGAGGGCGCAGGTGGTGGATTTGCAGATTGCTGAAGCCATGGTGAAGTTGGGCGATGATCGGCAGCTTGAGGGGATTCGGGCAGCATTATTTGCCCCTGCCGAGCAAGGGGAAATTGTGGCCTTTGCGTGCCAGATCGTCGGCCGGCTCGGCGATGTTCGGGCACTGCCCAACCTGATGCAACTTGCCCTACGAGAGGGAGAGCGACAATTGCCTGCGGAGGTGCGAATGGCTGCAACCTTGGCAATTGCCCAGATTGATTCCGTCGAGGCCCCTCTGGAAGTCCCTCTTGGTTATGTCCGTAGCGATCAGTTCCAATTGCGTGCCCAAGCCGCTCTGACTCTTGGAGCTGGTCCGGGTGGCTCGCAGACGCAAAATGCCCTTAGGCGGCTGTTGGGGGATCAAAATCCCATGGTTCAGGTGTTTGCTGCAGGAGGCATTCTGCAACAAGTTGGTGGCGAGGCGTACGGCTTCGGCAGTGCTGATGGGAACCGTGGGGAGTATTGACACGAATCCAGCGGCAAGGTACAAAGCAAGATCGGTGTCCGCGCGCAATGGATGCCGCGTGAAAGATCGATGATGGCGGTTGAAGGTGGTGGATAGCCACAAGCCGTTTTGAATGTGAGGAGTTGACTCGTGCATGTTCTGACCAAAATTTTCGTCGTGCTGGTGTCGCTGCTGGCCGTGTTTCTTGTGCCGCTGGTAGTGGTATACGCCTACAACGAGGACAGCTATAGGGCGATGTATCAAGAAGCCCAGGCCCAAGTGAGTGTTGCCCGCGATGCCACGCAGGCCGCGACCGCTCGCCACGGTGCTGCTGAGCTTCGTCTGCAGGGGGAGATTGAAGATCTTCGCCGCGCTAACGCTGAACTTGAGCGTCACCGCACCAATGCACTTGTCGAGATTCGCCAGCTTGAATCGCGATTGGTCAGTGCTGAGAGCATGAGGGCGGAAACCCAGGCCGAGCTTGCCAAGCTTGCCTCTGGTGTTCAGACCAGCAGTGCTCTTGCGACCAACCTCGTGGAAGAACTTCAAAACGCCCGTCGTGATGCACTTGTGGCCGAACGGAAGCGGGTTGAACTGGACGAGGCGCTTCGAGACGTCAGCAGCCAGCTTGAGGTGGCTGTGGCCGCCCGCCGGGCGCTTCAGGAAGAACTGCAGCGCATGAATGAGCAGCAAGCTGCAACCATGGCCCGCATGAGTGAATACGTGGCCCGCTTCGGTGAGCTGGATGAAGCACCCGTGGCAGCCAGCGTCGTGGCTGATCGAAACCTGACCACCAACGTCGTTGGTGTGCGTCGCAGTGCAGATCAGGTGTTGGCGGAAATCGGTGCAGGTTCGCGTGACGGCGTACAGGTCGGCTGGACCATGACGATCGGACGCGGCAGCGAATTTCTCGGCAATCTGCGGATCATTTCAGTGGATGTCAATCGTGCAACCGGCGTAGTCACACATGAACACGAAGCACGAGGCCGGGTTGACATCGGCGATGTCGTGCAATCGTTCGCGGGAATGGATTGACTCGCACTGACAGTTTTCGAGCTTGTAACCGTCAATATTCAGGTCTGGAAAGTCTTATGAGTCAATTTAACGCACCAGTACGACGCACCGGGGCCAGCCTTGATGTGTATACCGGCCTCCTGAGCGTGGCACTGATCGTCTTGGCGGCTGGCGTATTCCTAATGGTCACCAAGAACATCGAACATTCAGCCGCTGATGCCCGAAGTGACGGCGGGATGTTTCAACTCGTCGAGTCACCGCGTCGGTAATCGATGAGCCACCTGGCCAAGCATTGAGAGAGATCTGGGGAAAACAAACGGGGACAAGAAGTTGATGATCACTGGCAGCGTCGGTCACATGATCGACGCTGTTGTCATATGATTCACCGTCAACCCGACTTTTTGCCGATCGGGAATACCGATGCGCACGAAATTGCCTCCCGCGTGGGAGGATAAGCCCACTTGAAATGAAGTAAATATCGGACTTTGTATGATGCAAGCTGTGTACAACCGGCAATCCGACCCAAACTCGTGGAGATACCCGTGTTAGGACTCGACGGTCTGCTCGGCTGGTTTAGTGTCGATATGGGCATTGACCTTGGAACGTGCAACACACTCGTGTGTGTGCGCGGCGAGGGCATTGTGCTCAACGAGCCGTCCGTGGTTGCCGTGAAGCGCGGCACGAATCGTGTGCTCAATGGAGGCAATGCTGTGGGCTGGTCAGCAAAGGAAATGCTCGGGAAAACTCCGGGGTCCATCAGCGCGATCCGCCCGCTGAAAGACGGAGTAATCAGTGACTTTGAGATCACCGAGGCAATGCTCAGTTATTTCATCCGCAAGGTTAACGGTCGGAGCCGTATCTTCGGTCCGCGCGTCGTGATTGCGGTGCCTTCTGGTATTACGGCCGTAGAGAAGCGAGCTGTGCTTGATTCAGCCGAGCGAGCTGGTGCACGGCGCGTGTACCTTGTGGAAGAACCCATGGCTGCTGGTATCGGCGCAGGACTTCCCATTGTCGAGCCAACAGCGAGCATGATCGTGGATATTGGTGGCGGTACCACCGAGGTGGCCATTATGTCGCTTGCTGATATTGCCACATGCGAATCGATTCGCGTCGCTGGTGATGATCTGGATGAAGCAATCATCAATCACATGAAAAAGGCGTACAATCTTACGATCGGTGAGCAAACCGCCGAGCGTATCAAGATCGAAATTGGTTCAGCCGCTGAAGTCGGTGAAGATGAGTCCCTGGAAGTTCGTGGCCGCGACAATGTTTCTGGTCTTCCGCGTAAGACGGTTGTAACCAGCGAGGAAATTCGCGAAGCATTGCTCGAACCGATCGGTGCCATTATCGAGACTGTTAAACGCACGCTTGAACGTGCAGAGCCGGAACTTGCCGCCGATCTGGTGGATAACGGAATTTGTCTTGCCGGTGGTGGGGCTCTGCTGCGCGGCTTGGATGTGCAGATCGCCAACGCTACCGGGCTGGATGTACGCGTGGCTGATGATCCCATGACCTGTGTGGCCCGTGGGACCAGTATCTACCTTGAAAATCTCGAGGAATGGAAGGCCACCATGGAATCGGACATGGACGACCTTTAAGCAACTTGCATCAAGGCATCTGTGAAGACGGGTCACGAGAAGGATGCGGGCCAAACTCGTGCAGCATGATGCCTTGCTGCTTTGATGTCTCCCCTCATGGCTCGAACGCTCACAAGACCGCAGAAGATCTTTGTCGTCGCAGTGGTGATGACATTTGCCTTGGCGTTCATGCCAGCCAAGTGGTTGTGGTGGCTTGAGAGTGTCGCCAATGTCGTCACGCTGCCCATGACCCCACTTCGTCAGGCAGGCGTTGCTGCGGGCCACTGGTTGCGTCCCGCCGCTGATCCGCGGCTTCGTCCAGCCAATACCGATCGAGAACGTCTGCTCGCTGAACAATTGGACGAAGTTGAGCGACTTTATCATGCGGCTGAGCTGAGGGCGCGTGAGTTGCAGGAGCAAATTGAGCAGATTCAGCTCATGCCCCTTGACGATCTTCGGGTGCCGATTCGCCCGGTCGTTGCGTCGATTACCGGGCGCAATCCACGCTCGCCGACGGCCAAGGTCGAATTGAACCGTGGCACGCGCTTCGGCTTGCATGATGGCACAATCGCAGCATATGGCGGCGTTCATCTTGTTGGGCAAGTTGTCGACCCGGGGCCGGTGCGGAGTTTTCTACTGCCGACCACCAATATCAACAGCGGTTTCATTCGTGCCCGCGTGATGCCGCGCGATCAGATTGAAATGCCGATCAGTGCAGCGCCGGTGATTGATCTCGAACCGCGTGGTAATGGTGTTTTCGCTGCGGATATCGAACACACCGTGGCAGTGTCCACCGGTGATCTGGTGCGTCTGGATGACCGTCGCTGGCCTGCCACAGCACAAGCGATGGTGGTCGGATTCGTGCATGACGTTCGACCAAATGACACGAATTCATTGTTGAAGACACTGATCGTTCGCCCTCGATATCACGCGAACGAACTCGCGACGGTGACGCTGAAGGTCGAGATTGTCGATTCACCGAATGAAGGCCATCGGGGGGATATGCCATGAGGTGGCAGGTGTTTCTTGTCGTTGCGTTCGTCTTTCTCGTCATCGATGGTGGTTTAATGAACGTGATGCAGATAGAGCTCCCCGTGGTCCGAGTGATTGCACCGAACATTGTGGCGGTGCTCGTAGTGTTCGTGTGTCTGTTTGCATCGCGGCTCAGTGCGTTGGCTGGCTGCTTGTTGCTTGGCATGCTCATGGACTTGTCACTCCCAGCCATGGCTGGGGAGGCGGGACGCAATGTCTACATTGTCGGGCCGCACGCTTTAGGATTGCTCTTTGCCGGATATCTGATACTGCAAATGCGCACCATGGTGTTTCGTCAGAGGGTTATCACGATCGGTGTGTTGACTGGTGTGTGCGTGATGACGGCTGGGATTGTCATGACGGCAATCTTTGTCATTCGCGGTTGGTACGGCGAAGGTGTGGTGTACCCAATGCAATCTTCTGCGTTCAACGAACTCCTGCGACAGGCAGCGATCGCGTTGTACTCCGGCCTGTTGGCTGTGCCGCTTGGCTGGGTGTTGTTACAGACGACGCCAGCATGGGGGTTTCAGCAAAGCCACCAGCGACGTATCGCACGCTGACGGCTGTGCTATTCTGATAGACCAACGGAGAGCAACTGCATGACGCGCATCATCATTTTCGACGATGACCACGGCTGCTTCGGTCCCATGACCGATATGCGCGCTGCATTCGAGCTGCGCACCGGCATGCTCAGCACGGCAGAGCGCATTGTCTCACGCTGGCCCAGTCAAATAGCTGGATATTGGGTGCCATCGCGGCTGGGTGCATTGATCGCAGATCGCATCGATCAACCGGTCAATGCCTTGCCTGACGACGATACCCTGCTGTGCATCAACGGCCGCTGGGCGATGCCGGACGCTTCGCTCAAGCTGGATTCTGGTCACGCACTTGTTGAAGCGGAGACCGGCCACGTCATCGCAGCGCAGCTCAAACGAGTTGACGCCGAGCGATTGTTCAATGAAGGCGAACTGCTCCAGCATATCACGATCAGTCAGCACACCGATCGTGCGTTGTATCGGTATCCCTGGCACATTCACAGCATGATCGACACGACGATTGCAGATGACATTCTCACGACGCGCGTGCTGGATGCAAAAGTTCCGGAACAGTCGGACATTGTCGTGGGTGATCATCCGATTGAGATTCACAGCCGCGCGAGGATCATGCCGCATGTGGTGTTCGACGCCACACTTGGCCCGATCATCATTGATGATTGTGCAACAGTGCGTCCCGGTGCGGTGATCTGCGGTCCGTGCGCCATCGGCAAGCACAGCACCATCATGGATCACGCGACGATCAAGCCCAATACCGCCATCGGGCCGCATTGCAAGGTCGGCGGCGAAGTCGGCACGACAATTTTCCAGGGCTATTCCAACAAGTCGCATGACGGACATCTCGGCGATAGCTGGGTTGGTGAATGGGTCAACTTCGGGGCGGGAACAACCAACTCCAACCTGCTGAACACCTATGGCGATGTCGCCATGCGCCTCGAACCGTCCGGGCAGCGACAACGCACGGGGCTGACGTTTCTCGGCTGCATCGTCGGCGATCACGCCAAGTTTGCCATTGGTACGCGCATCATGACCGGGAGCGTCATCGGGACCGGTGCGATGATCGCGTCAACGGCGCCCGCTCCGATAACGACGAAGCGATTTGCATGGATCACTGACGACGGCGAGCGGACCTACCGGTGGGACAAGTTCCTCGACGTCGCTCGCGCCATGATGGGCCGGCGACGACTTGAACCAAGCGACGCATACATCGCATTGCTGCGCGAGGTTTTTGACGCCCATGCTGTTTAGCGAGCGGGCTTGCCCGCTCTGTGTTGCTGGATGCCCAAACGCGGGCGAGCCCACTCGCTAAAACGGGTATAGTTGAAGCTCCGTGAAGACGCTCTATCTCATCGATGGCCACGCTCAGTTCTTCCGCGCGTATTACGCGATCCGCAGCGGGATGACCAGCCCCGTCACCGGCGAACCGACCAACATGAGTTATGGCTTCGTCGGCATGCTGCTCAAGGTGCTGCGCGACTACAAGCCGGATTACCTTGCTGTCGTCATTGATGTCAGCGGAGACAAGGAATCGTTCCGCAGCAAGATCTATCCGGATTACAAGGGGCACCGGGAAGAGATGCCCGATGACATGGGTCCCCAGATCGACCGATGCCTGCAGGTGCTGGACTTGATGGGCATCCCGGTGATGGGTCAGGAGGGGGTCGAAGCGGATGATGTCATCGCCACGCTGGTGACGCGGTTGAAGCGCGAGCAGCCGGATCTGGCGATTCGGATTGTCTCAAAGGACAAGGACCTCACCCAGCTTCTCAATGATCGGGTCGAGCTGTTCGATGTGCATAAAGACTCGAGCGTGACGGCTGCGGATGTGTTCAAGACTGAAGGTGTGCAGCCCGAGCACGTGCTGGACATTCTTTCACTCATGGGCGACACATCGGACAACATCCCCGGCGTGCCCGGCATTGGCCCCAAGACCGCAGCCAAGCTGATTCTCGAACACGGTTCAATTGACAACCTGCTTGCCAATCTCGACACCATCAAGGGCAAGCGCAGGGAGAATCTCGAAGCATCGCGCGACCTGCTTGAGGTCAGCCGATCCTTGGTGCAATTGCGTGATGATCTTGATGTCGAGTTTGATCTCGAAGACGCGCGAAGTGATGTTTCGCAGCTTCCTGCAGAGGCAATGTTGGCGATGTTTCGGGAATTGGGGTTCACTCGGTATCAGGATGATTTGCGCACATTGGCAGGCGGGGGAGACAGCGCGAAGCCGCAAGCGGCAGCTTCGCGCGAACGCCACGACCTTGACGACGGGCTGTTTGCAAATGTTGCCGATGCCGAGCGTTCAACCGCCATCACGCCAACCGACCCCGGCAGCTACCACTGCATCACGACGCTGGATGCGCTCGATGCTCTGATCACGCGCATCAAGGCGTGTCAGCGCTTTGCGGTGGATACCGAGACTGATGCGCTCTCGCCGATGTCGGCCAATCTTTGTGGTATCAGCATCGCAGTTGAAGAACGCGAGGGGTACTACATCCCCGTGCGCTCGCCGGACTGCAGCGGGCATCTGGATGAAACAACGGTGCTGGAGCGGCTGCGCGAGGTGCTGGAAAACCCCTCGATCTGCAAGGTCGGGCACAATCTGAAATACGACATGCTCGTATTGCGGCGGCACGGCATCAACTTGGGGCAAGCAACATCGGGACCGCCAGTTCGCTTCGATCTTTTCGACACGATGATCGCAAGCTACGTCGTCGATGCAACGCGATCGAGTCACAAGCTGGATGTGCTTGCGCTGGCGATGCTCAACCACACGTGCATTCCCATTACCGACATCATCGGCAAGGGCAAGTCGCAACGCCGTTTTGATGAGGCCCCGCTTGATGTTGCTGCACCCTACGCAAGTGAGGATGCGGACATCACACTGCGTCTGTACGAGATGTTCAAGCCGCAGATGGAAGCGATCGGGTTGCTGTCGTTGTTTGAGCAGGTCGAGATGCCCCTGGTGAGCGTGCTGGCGGAGTTGGAGTACAACGGCATTCGCGTTGACCCCGATGAACTTGACCGCCAGCGTGAAAAGCTGATGTTGCGCATCGACGCATTGAAGGGTGAAATCGCCTCCAACGCTCCACACCAGGAGGGCGGAATTCAAGGAGGATTCAGCCCCGACTCGCCACGTCAGCTCGCAGCGATCTTGTTCAACAAGCCCGATGACGAGCCACCGGGCCTTGGACTGAAGGTGATCAAGCGCGGCAAGACCGGGCCTTCGACTGATCAGGAAGTGCTGGAGAAACTCGCAGGCGATCCGAGTGTTGACAGTGAACTGCCTCGGTTAATCATTGAGTACCGACAACTGACGAAACTGGTCAACACGTATCTCATCTCACTCAAGGACGCAATCAATCCGGCCACGAGTCGCGTGCATGCGTCGTTCAATCAGACCGTTGCAGCAACAGGGCGGCTGAGTTCTTCCGATCCGAACTTGCAGAACATTCCGATTCGCACCGACATCGGCAGAGAAATACGCAGGGCGTTCGTCGCTGAGCCGGGGCACATGCTCATCACGGCTGACTATTCGCAGATTGAGCTGCGGCTGCTGGCGCATCTTGCGGAAGATCCCGCACTGATTGACGCGTTCGAACAGGGCATGGATATCCACACGGCGGTTGCGGCGGAAGTCTTCGGCATCGCCCCTGATGAAGTGACGTCCACGCAGCGCAACAGCGCCAAGATGGTGAACTTCGGCATCATCTACGGCATTACGCCGTACGGCCTTGCCCGGCGACTCGGTGGTGATACGAAAGTCGAGGCCGCATCGAGAATCATCGGCGACTACAAGAACCGCTTTTCGCGCATCGACAATTTTCTGCACGAGTGTATTGAGCACGCGAAAACGCACGGGTATGTGCAGACGATCCTCAAGCGTCGTCGTGCGATCCCGCAGATTCACTCCAACAAGCCGCAGCAGCGGTCGCTGGGTGAACGCATGGCGATCAACACGGTCGTGCAGGGGTCGGCGGCAGATCTGATCAAGCTCGCGATGATCGACCTGTACCATCGTCTTCCCACCGATTTTCCCGCTGTGAAGATGATTCTTCAGATTCATGACGAACTGGTGTTTGAGTGTCCGGAGCGTCTAGTCGAACGCGTGACGCCGTTTGTGACTGAGCGGATGGAGGCGGCGATGCAGTTGCGGGTTCCGTTGAAGGTCGAGGCGGCAAGCAGTGCGAACTGGATCGACGCCAAGTAGCGTGCGTATGAGGTTCCGATATATCGGAGTTGCACAGAATGATCGCAAATCTATTGACAGCGGGCACTTCGTGTTGCATGCTTGAATCGTCGGGAGTGTGGAGAAATCACGAGGATGAGCGTGCGAAGACTTCTGGTATCGAGATACATCTTCCGGATGACAATCGTCAGTGTTCTTGGCAGCACCCCGCTTACCGAAGCGGGAGATTTGTGCACCGCAGAGTGGGATGTAAATATCGGACAACCGGGGATGAACCATTGGGTCTACTGCATGACTGCGCGGCATCATCATGGCGTGGACGAGCTTTATGTCGGGGGCTCATTTTCCGTCGCAGGTGGTCGGCCGATCAACGGTGTGGCGATGTGGGACGGCTCGCAATGGCACGGTTTCGGCGATGGTCTGAATGAACGCGTGTTGGCTTTGCAGTGGTTCGATGCAGGCGATGGCCCAGTACTTTATGCTGGTGGCGCCTTTGGGTTCAGTGGTAATCGTCCGGTTGCGAACATGGCGAGATGGAACGAAGCTGAGCAGATCTGGGAGGAATTCGGCGGTGGCTTGGATGGGGCTGTCATTGCACTGACGATCTTTGATGATGGCAGCGGCCCCGCGCTCTATGCAGGTGGAACTTTCGGGCAGGCAGGTGGTCGGCCGGCTTCAAATCTGGCTCGATGGGACGGTGAATCCTGGTCTTCAGTTGCAGGGCCGTTCAACGGATCGGTCCGCGCCTTCGTAGAGTACGACGATGGTACCGGGCCGTCGCTTTATATCGGTGGGAATTTCAGCATTGCCAACGGCCAGCCGGCCGGTCGGATTATTCGATGGGACGGCGAGCATTGGGAGACACTTGGTTCTGGAGTGACTGGGTTGGGTATCCGCTCTATGGATGTCTTTGATGATGGCACTGGGCCGCGGCTGTATGTGGGCGGCGTCCTGGAAACCGCAGGCGGTCAGCCGGTCGATCATCTTGCCTCTTGGGATTTTCAGTCGAAGATCTGGCACGTAATGCCCGGCGTGAATGAACGCGTGGTCAACATGCGTACGTTCGATGACGGTAATGGCGAGCGATTGTACATCGGCGGCTGGTTCGACTTGGCAGGAGGTCGGCCGATGAACCGAATCGGCGCATGGAATGGCAGCGAATGGGAGTCGCTAGGCGAAGGGGCAAATATGGTGGTGCGGTCATTGCAACCGCTCGATGACGGCAGTGGACTGGCTTTGATGGTCGGCGGTGGGTTCACAGCCATCGATGGGCATGAAGCGGGTGCTATCGCACAATGGCGTGCATGTAACCCCGATCTCATCGGCGACGTCAACGGCGATGGCGTTATTGATGTGTCCGATCTTTTGCTCCTGCTGGCAGCATGGGGACAGTGTCCAAGCCGCATGGACTGTCCTGCTGACCTCAATGGCGATGGCGAGGTTGATGTTGATGATTTGCTGCTGCTGCTCAATCATTGGCAATGATCGATGCGATGATTGTCATGAAATGCAGTCCGAAACCGGGGGTGGCATGGCGCAGAAAAAAGAGCCCGAACGCTGAAAACAGCGAAACGGGCTCCTTGTGGGGGGGGCTACGATTGGGAGCAAGAACAATTCGAACGCGAATCAATCTACTCGTCTGATTATTCGGGTGAAGATTGGAAAGGTTCCACGTTTCGAAAAAAAAATCACATTGTGGACAGATTCAGCGGAGTGTATCGGTTTCGTCATTTGGATAATAGAGCCATTACGGCCTGCATATCTGACCACATCTTGCGGCGCGTATCAGGGGTGTAGTTTCTCAGCAGATATGCAGGGTGGAAGGTGGGCATGACTGGCACGATCAATCCGGCCTTTTCATCGCGATACTCCGCCCACACGCCCCGCAGTTTGGTGATTCCCAGATCGGTCTGAAGCATCAGTTTGGTGGCTGGACCACCGAGCGTCACGATCACTTTGGGTCGGATGATGTCAATTTGTCGAGCAAGATACGGGCCACAGGCATCCACCTCGCCCTGCAACGGTGTGCGGTTGTCCGGTGGGCGGCTTTTCAATACGTTTGCGATGTAGACATCTTCTCGCTGCAGGCCCATCGCTTCGATCATCTGATCGAGTTTCTGACCTGCCCGACCAACGAAAGGGCGTCCCGTGCGGTCTTCCTCCTGTCCTGGGGCTTCCCCGATGAACATAAGCTTCGCATGAGGATTGCCTTCACCAAAGACCGTCTGCGTGTGTCCAGTGACAACAGTACAGTGCGGACAATGGGCATCGTGTTCATCGCGCAATTTCTGCAGCCGATTGGCAGGATCGCTCGAAGAAACAGTATGTGATTGTGTGGGAGGGTCGGCTTGATGGCCGCTCAGAGGGACAAAATCCACCCCCAGCAGACTGCTGGTTTCCAGATGCTGCAAGGCAACGCGCTGAAGTTGCGAATTGGTCATGGCAGGCAGTGTACCGCCGCTGATGGTCCGCAAACATCGATACTCACCCCATTCTTCCGCACATTGTGGAAAAGTTTGAACTTTTACCCTTGCCTTTACGGTACGACCAGCAACAATGCTCTCCGATCCGAAGCAGGCAAGAAGGGGAAAGACTCACAACAGAGGCACCCGATTCAAGAAGGAACCACATGAGCGTTACGTCAAAAACTTCGAGTCTTCAGGCATACAACATGGCGGTGTACCGCAATGCCCTGCACCCCGAATTCTTCGGCATCGACAGTCGGCGCCGAATTACCCATGGCGATTACGAGTTTGAAGCATGGACGTTCGAGGGCGGTCACGTCCTTCGCTTTGAGTATTGCGGCGTATGCATCAGTGAACTTGTGACAGATCAGCCCGATCGTTTGCCCGAACGTGGTCTGGTGACCGCGTTACCTTGCGCGGGTGAGCGTGATCACGAAGCCGAGTTTGCTGATCGTGTCCTCTATATGACATCCATGCAGACGGAGACACTTTCCGATCACCTGTATTTGGGCACCTACAACGAGCTTCTTGAACACGGGCAGGGGGGTGACGCGTTGATGGTGCAGTGGAACGATGACTTGGAACGCCCCAATCTGACCGTGGTGGATATGCAGCGATTCAATAAAGAAGTCCATGTCCAGGGCTACCACCTTCGCTCGGATTGCATGCTGGTGCTCAGGACGCAAAGCATCTTCCAAATCAAGTAACTCAAGCTTGGCAGCAATGTTGCGCACCGACCAGCGAATGACATCCGTGGGTCGGTGTTCATTTGACTTGTCCCATCATTGAATTGGGGCCGTTACACTCCGCTGCGATGCCTGGTCATTACGATGTTATTGTGGTCGGTCTCGGCGCGATGGGAGCCGCTACGGCGTGGCACCTTGCCAAACGCGGCAAACGTGTCCTCGGACTGGAGCAGTTCGAGTTCAATCATTCGCTCGGTTCATCGCACGGCGATTCACGAATCATTCGACTCAGCTACTTCGAGCATCCGAACTACGTGCCCCTACTGCTTCGGGCGTACGAGAACTGGCGAGTACTTGAGCACGATGCTGAGACCGAACTGCTCTTTGAAATCGGCGGTCTGTACATCGGGTCGGCGGATGGTGAATTCATTGCTGGCTCACTGAGGGCAGCAAAACAGTTCGATTTGCCGCATGATGAACTTACGCTTGAGCAGATGCGGGCTCGATTTCCGATGCTACGATCGCCCGGTAACATGGTCGGGCTTTACGAGCCCCGTGCAGGATTCGTACTGGCGGAGGCGACGGTCAAAGCGTCTTTACACGCAGCCGCAAAGTTCGGGGCGGAGTTACGTGAACGTTGTGCGGTCATTGAATGGGAAGCAAATGGCGGTGGCGTCAGTGTGACAACCGAGCAAGGGGTGTTTCATGCTGAGCGGCTCATTCTCGCTGCAGGACCGTGGAGCAACAGGGTTATCGGGGATTTAGGGGTGGCACTTTCAGTCACGCGACAAGTGATGGGCTGGTTTGCGCCAAACGCTTCGCAGTCATTTACGCTTGGTCGATTTCCGGTTTGGGCAATCGAGGATGGCTTGGGTGGCTTGGCATACGGCTTTCCCACGATGCCATTTGGTCGGCCAGGCATGAAGGTGGCTCGACACCAACCCGGGCAAGATGCTGACCCGGCGCTACTCGACCGGACATTGAATCCGGGCGATCTTGAAGAGTTGGAGACGATTGTGCGCACGATGTTCACCGATGAGCCGGCTCGTTGGTTGTCTCATGCAGTGTGTATGTACACCATGACTCCCGACAACCATTTCGTCATTGATAAGCATCCTGCTTATGAACATGTCTTGGTTGCGTGTGGATTTTCCGGGCACGGCTTCAAGTTTGTCAGTGTCATCGGCGAAATCCTCGCTGATCTGGCCTGTTCAGGCCGGAGCGAATTGCCTTGCGAATTTCTCAGTTTGCGCCGATTCCGCTGATGGGATGCAGGCGGCATTCAAGCCGCGCTTGCCTGCTCGTGATATCATTCACAAATGCCTTCTGAATCCTCGGAAAACGGCCAGCAGGCCACCATAACCATCGACGGCAAGGAACTGCCGTTCACGCAGGGACAGACGATCCTCCAGGTTGCGCTGGACAACGAGATCGAAATCCCGCACTACTGCTATCACCCCGGCTTGACGATCGCAGCCAACTGCCGCATCTGTCTGGCAGAGGTCTGGGCGCCCAATCCGCGCAACGACAACAAGCTTGAGCCGATCCCCAAACTCGTGCCCACCTGCCAGCAGCCGGCCTCGCCGGGTCAGGTCGTGTACACCGACACCCCCAAGTCCATCGCCAACCAAAAGGCGGTCATGGAGTACCTGCTCATCAACCACCCGGTTGACTGCGCCATCTGTGACCAGGCGGGTGAGTGTCACCTTCAGGACTACTCGTATCAGTACGGCCGCGGCAAGGCCCGCTTTGCTGAGCAGAAGATCAAGCAGCCCAAGAAAGACCTCGGCCCCAATGTGCTGCTGTATTCCGATCGCTGCATCATGTGCACCCGTTGCGTGCGCTTCA
>PWVT01000198.1 GCA_003562195.1 Phycisphaeraceae bacterium
ATGCACCGATTCGGTAATGCCATGGGCATTGCATTTCAGATTCAGGATGATTTGCTCGACCTCATGGGCGACCAGCGCATCGTTGGCAAATCGCTCGGCAAGGATCTTGCCAAGGGCAAGCTCACATTGCCTGTCACGCACCATATGAGCACCGCCGACCAAACCGCCCGCGGCCGCATGTTGCGCATCATTGAGTGCCGCGACTCCGAGGCGCTGCGCGATGAATTGGTCAATAGTGGTGCTGTTGCTCATTGCAAGGCCACAGCCGAGCAGTATGTGGCAGATGCCAAGGCCGAGCTGGCTGCACTGCCGGAAAGCCCGATTTCGCAGCTGCTGCACCATCTGGCTGACACCGTGGTCGCGCGTTCGCACTGAGCGCAGGCCGCGAACAGGCCGGGTTTGGCCGGTTGGTGCATCGCCTCCGGGGTGTTCCTGTACAATCCGAGCCGCTTCATGTCATAGGAGATGATCGATGCGCCACGACAGAGTTTTGTCCGTTCTTGCTGCGATGTTCTTGCTATTCATGTGTGCCGATGCTGCGTATGCGCAGCGCGGCCCAGTTAACGGAATGCGCCCGGCTGATCTGCGAACGCACGCAATCACCGATGCGAAAGTCGTCGTTGCACCCGGTGAGGTTCTTGAACGTGCAACGATCATCATTCGTGATGGACTGATCGTTGCCATTGGTGAGGACATCGAACTGCCGTCCGAGGCATGGGTCTGGCCCGGCGAGGGACTCACGGTGTACCCCGGCTTGATCGATGCAGCGGTTATGATTCGCGCTGCAGTAAACAACCCCACCGGTGCAGGTGCGCATTGGAATAGCCGCGTTCAATCCCAACTCAACATGCTCGATCAACCCGTGCCGCCTGCGAGCGTGCGGCGCGATCTTCGCAATCTCGGCTTTACCGCAGCCGGCGTGTATCCCGATCAGGGGGTCTTCCGTGGCAGCGGCGTGGTGCTTGCATTGGCTGAGGATGACGAGCACGTGTTTGCGTATCGCGAACGTGCTGCGATGGCTGTTGCGTTTGAATGGGGTGGGCGTCGCGCTGGTGGAGGATACCCCGGCTCACTCATGGGCGCAATCGCGTTGGTCAGGCAGACGTTACTTGATGCACAATGGCATGCGGAAGCACGGCGGGTGTATGAGAACAATTCGCGCAGCTATGAGCCGCCGATGCGTGCCGACGCGCTGGTCGCGCTGCGCGATGTCGTGGCTGGGGAACAAGCAGTACTGTTTGATGTCGGCGATGAACTCAACGCCCTACGGGCCGGGGAGATCGGCAGGGAATTCGAACTTGACATGATGCTACTTGGCAACGGGCTGGAGTTTCGTCGGCTGGACCCAATCGTGGCGATGAATATGCCCATCATCGTGTCGCTGAACTACCCGGATCGGCCGAATGTTTCCACGATTGCCCAAGCCGAGCGCACCTCGCTGCGCGAGATGCAGACTTGGGAGCAGGCCCCGACGAACGCTCGCCGCCTCGTTGATGCCGGCGCGACCGTCGCGCTGACGACGCATCGCCTTGATCGTCGCCGCGAGTTTCCCGCAGCACTGCGTAACGCCATCAAGCACGGCTTGAGTGAAGATGACGCACTCGCCGCGCTCACCACCACGCCCGCAAAGTTACTCGGTATTGATCATATTGCCGGAACGATTGAAACCGGCAAACTTGCCAACCTCGTTGTCGTTGATGGCAACCTGTTCGACGCCGATGGAAAGATCCGTGATACGTGGATTGGTGGCCGGCGACACGAGATTTCCAGTGACCCGGACATCACCTTCACCGGCACCGGTATGCTGCGAACCGATACCGGCGTGGAAACGAAGATCGACCTGAACACCACCCGCTCACGCGCATCGGTTCATCTTGCAGACAGCGAGAAGGCGGCCGCGAGAAATGTCATCGTCCAGCGCGATCATGTCTCGATGATCGTTCATGGTCGTGTGTTTGATGTTGTTGGCTACGTGCGTCTGAGCGGCGTGATCAGCGGTGGCATGGTCACCGGGACCGGCGCACTGCCAGACGGCTCGCGCTTCAACTTCACAATTGAGCCCATTGAGGAAGAAGAGAATGGCGAGGACGATGAAGCCGAGGTGCCTGTCGATGAAGATCAGGGCGAGTCGCGCGATGAACCAGTGAGCGGCATTGCGGGGGTATGGACGATTACCGTGGAAGTCATGGGCATGGATGAAACCATCCCCGTCACGCTGACGTTGCAACAGCACGATGACGGTTCCATCACCGGCACGTCCGCCGCGATGGGCACCGAAATGCCCATTGAAAACGCCAGCTTCGATGAAACCACCGGCGAACTGACGTATGACATGCAAACACCCGGCGGCAGAATCAACATCGCTGCGACCGTGGATGGGAATCGTATCGAAGGTGCATCGACGGGTGGTGGCATGGCTACAACCTTCATTGGTTCACGCAGCGGTGATGATGACACGCCTCGCCGTCGCCGCGCAGAACGTGACAAGGACACCTTCGAGATGCCGCGTGAGGAGTTGACCTTCCCGCTCGGTGAGTACGGCCTTACCGAGCCGCCTCCACAGCAGGATGTACTAATCACCGGTGCAGCCATCTGGACAGTCGGCCCAGATGGCATCATTGAAAATGGTGAGATGCATGTCATCGATGGCAAGATTGCATACGTCGGCCCGGCCGGTGATGTGGAGTGGGTCGGCAACGATGACGTGTTGCGCATCGACGCGACCGGTAAGCACATCACACCCGGCTTGATCGACTGCCACAGTCATACGGGAATCTCCAGCGGAGTGAACGAATGGACCCAGGTCAACACCGCAGAGGTGCGCATTGCGGATGTGATCAACCCCGATGACGTGAACTGGTACCGCCAACTGGCGGGCGGACTGACTGCTGCCAATCAACTGCACGGCTCGGCCAACCCCATTGGTGGGCAAAACTCCGTTGTGAAACTCAAGTGGGGTGCGGCGACGCCAAACGAAATGCTCATCGACGATGCAATTCACGGCATCAAGTTCGCGCTGGGTGAAAACGTCGTCCGCACACAGACGCGATACCCCAACACGCGCATGGGTGTGGAAACGGTGCTCCGAGACGCCTTCACCGCTGCCCGCGAGTACGAAGCGCGTCGAAACAACCAGCGTGAAGGGTCAATGCCAGAGCGGCGTGACTTGACGCTTGATGCGCTCGTGGATGTTCTCAACGGCGACATGCTTGTGCACTGTCACAGCTACCGACAGGATGAGATTCTCATGCTCATTCGCGTTGCGGAGGACTTCGGCTTTACCGTCGGTACCTTCCAGCACGTGCTGGAAGGGTACAAGGTGGCGGACGCCATTGCGGCCCATCAGCGCGACACACACGGTGCCGGCGCCAGCGCGTTCAGCGATTGGTGGGGCTTCAAAGTGGAAGTGCAGGACGCCATCCCCCACGGCGGCTCGCTCATGCATCACGTTGGCGTGAACGTGTCATTCAACAGCGATTCAAGCGAAGTCGCCCGACGGATGAACACCGAAGCATCCAAGGCGGTGCGCTATGGCAACGTCTCGCCTGAAGAGGCGATCAAGTTCGTCACGCTCAACCCGGCAATGCAGCTTCGCATCGATCATCGCACCGGCTCGCTCGAGCAGGGCAAGGATGCGGACTTTGTCATCTGGTCCGGCGATCCGTTGAGCACGTACACCCGTGCTGAGCAGACGTGGATCGAAGGCGCACGCTACTTCGACCTCGAAACCGATCGAACACTCCGCAAGGAAGTTCAAGCCGAACGGCAGCGACTGATTCAGCACATTCTCGTCGCGCAGCATGGCGAAGCGGCCACGGATGACCGGGATGATGCTGATGATGCAGCAGAAGAACAGGTCGAAGAGCCGACGCGCACAGTACGCCTGATGCAGCGTCTCATGGACAACCGTGTCCGCACGATGGCCGAGCAATACCGCCTTGGACGCGACCCCGAAGAAATCCGCCCCGGCGACTGTGGATGCAACGACTGGTGGTACGAATTTCGTTGATACGAACCCGGCAATGTGATCTCGAAGCGACTCATAGCTTGTGAGGAGAACGGACGATGTTTTTCAGTCGAATCAACTCTTGGCAAAATGGCATTACCATACGAGCCGCTCAATGGGGCCGATTGCACACCGTGCTGGCCCTCGCGCTTGTGATGTGCATCTCGACCATTGCTCATGGGCAATCACGACAGGTGCCGGGACCGCCGCAGGATCGGCCGATTGTGATTCACTCCGCGATGATTCACACCGTCTCCGGCGATGTGATCGAACACGGCCACATCGTTTTCAAGGACGGCCGCATTACCCACGTCGGCCCCGGCGATGCGCCGCGGCTTGAGGCGAGCGAGGTCACGGTGTATGACGGCACTGACTTACATGTGTACCCCGGCCTGTTCGCAATCGACACCGAAGTCGGCCTGCAGGAAGTCTCCGCTGTTCCCGTCACCATCGATCACACCGAGTTCGGCCGCGTCGTGCCCGAGGTTCGCGCAGCCGTGGCGGTCAATCCCGACAGCGACCTCATCCCCGTCGCTCGCGCCAACGGCATCCTCACCGCGATGATCTCTCCCAAAGGCGGCCTGATCAGCGGCCGTAGCGCGCTGATGCGTCTTGACGGCTGGACATGGGAGGACATGGCCATCAACGCTGATGCTGGGTTGATCGTCAACTGGCCGCGCACCGAACCGATCGAAGCGTGGTGGATGGAGCAGAGCGAAGCCGAGCAACGCAAGGAGATCGAGGAAGACCTCAAAAGCATCGAACGCATCTTCGATGAAGCAGCCGCGTACATCGCAGCAAAGGACGCTGACTCAGAGCAGGCGACCGACATGCGCTTCGAGGGCATGCGCGCTGCGCTGGCAGGCGAGCAGCCCGTCTTTGGGCGAGCTGCACAGATGGGGCAGATCGAATCTGCTGTGGCGTGGGCGAAGCGGCGTGACCTGGACATCGTGATTGTTGGCGGCATTGAGGCGGATGAAGTCCTGCCGCTGCTGCTGAAGTATGACATTCCCGTCATCATCTCCGGCACACACCGTCTGCCGCTGCGTCGCCATGATGCATACGACCGCATCTTCACTCTGCCCAAACGCCTGCACGAAGCGGGTATTCGCTACGCAATCGCGCCGGGCACCGAGCCCGCGCACGTGCGGAACCTCAACCACATCGCCGCCACCGCCGCGGCCTATGGCCTGCCGAAAACCGAAGCCCTGCGGAGCGTGACACTTCACGCAGCGAACATACTCGGCGTGGGCGATGAATTGGGCTCACTCGAACCGGGCAAGGCAGCCACACTCATCGTCACCAGCGGGGACCCGCTGGAGATCACCACCGATACGCTCATGGCCTTCATCGACGGTCGCCGCATCGACCTCGGCACGCGGCAGACCCAGCTCTACGACAAGTACCGCGAAAAGTATCGACAGCTCGGCTTGCTGGAAGAACCGCGCCCATAGCGGGTTACTCCTCCGGCTCGTACTCGATGCGAAGAAACTCGAACCACTCGTCGTCATCCGGCATGTGAATCTGCGAACTCATGGTCCACTCCTCATCCTTGCGATCAATGACCACGCGATACTCAGCAGACTGATTGGGATCGCCCATGAACGGCCCTTCAGTCTTGAGTGTGAGCGTAGTTCCCACATCATTGAGCGTGCCGGTGTACGACCAGAGATGCGCCTGCAGTGAGCTGACATATGTAGCGACGAACTCCTTTTTCGCGGGGTCGTAGCCGATGGTGAGTATGGAATTGATCGTGATTCCTTCGACCTCGATGATGAACTCGGAGACCAGCCATTACTGGCCGAGCATGCGCGCGGTCTCCCGGCCTTCAAACCGATACGGTTCCTGAGCAGGGTCCATCACAGCATACGAGACAGCCGTCCACTCGCCGACGAGTTGCTGCAGGAACGCAGTTGGGTTGGCCTGCTGTTGATGATTCTGTGTTTCATCATCCGCCAATGCAAGGCCAACAATCGCCAGCGCCGCAGCAATGACTGTTCCGGTCATACATTTCATGGTGGTTCTCCTCATGTTGAAAGTTGATTGTTCCTCTGTGCCTCAGAATCCCCCTGCTGACGGTCTGTTGCACTTGACTGTTGCTTCATCTGCGCAAGTTGAATCAGGTTGCCGCACGTGTCATCGAGCACGGCGACGATCACCGGGCCAACGTCCGTTGGTGGCATAGTGAAGCGCACGCCCGCTTCGCTCAGGCGCTTGTGCTCCGCTTCAACATCATCAACGCCGAACTGCGCCATCGGGATGCCGTCTTCAACCATCGCGGCTTTGAACTGCTTCGCAGCAGGGTGCCCATCCGGCTCAAGCAACAGTTCCGTGCCGTCTGGCTCGTTCTTGCCGACCACGGTGAGCCAGCGAGACGTATC
>PWVT01000235.1 GCA_003562195.1 Phycisphaeraceae bacterium
CCATCGACGATGTCAGCGAGAGAAATGACCAGGGACTCCGGGGGCGTCCGCTGACGCGTGGTACCGAGCGATACCTGTACAACATACACATCGCCTATCTTGTCGATGCCGATCCTGCTCATGGAGTTGGGTGGCGATGAGGCGGACTGGATCAGTCGCGTAGCTTGCGAGAGTGCGACATTGCGAAGCTCCATCTCCGGCATGGTGAACTGCTCTGCACCCGGCATCATTACGAAGTTCGCATCCGGTGTATGCTGGCGGACCAGTTGAACGTACTCAACGACATTGCCGCCGGGAAATTCGAGCTTCTCAATTACGGCTTGGCCTGCGTAGAGATCAGAGCCACCACCGCCGGAAGTGCCCCAGCCGTAGGCCCTGGTCTCGCCGTAGGTCTGACTGGGTGCGAAAGAACAGATGCAAAGCGTACCAATGAGCGTGAGAGCGAGCATTAGGGAGTATTTCATGCGAGTGGCTCCTGTATTTAGGGTTGTCAACATGCATGAAGAACGCCGCTCGATGCCAGATCTCGCGCGATGGCGAATCTTTTTTTACTCTGCGACGGAGTATCTGCGAATCAAAGGCAGTTGTTCAAGCAACCAGTCGGCGAAGTCTTTCTTGGGAAGCGTCGGCGGCGGGGTGAGTGTGTGGCCGTCCCGCAGAAGCAAGGTTGCTGTGACCGTCTCGGCATCCATGGTTTCCAGCGGGTTGGCGACGATCGCGTGCAGCGATTTACGCTTCAGCTTGTCAGCAGCTGACGCCATCAGGCGGCCCGTGGGCTCAAGAGCGAATCCAATGACAGTTTGTCCGGGCCGGGTGGTTTCCGCGAGATGTGCAAGCAGGTCGGGGGTGGGTTCCAGTTCAAGAGAGATGCGTTTGCCTGTGCGGCGTAACTTGCCGGCGTGTGACTCGTCGGCACTCGTCGGGGCTGGCCGGTAATCGGCGACGGCGGCCGCCATGATCAGGACATCGTGATATGGCCAGTGTTGAGTGAGGAGCAGCTGAAGATCGGCCGTGGTCTGGAACCGCACAACCGTCGTCTGCGAAGTGTTTGGCGACTGGTCGTGACTCAGGTGCGATGGCCCGAGCAGGAGGGTCGTCAAATGGCCGCGTCGTGCTGCGGCCTCGGCAATGGCTATGCCCATTCGGCCTGATGAGCGATTGGCTATATACCGAACCGCGTCGATCGGTTCATGTGTGGGGCCGGCGGTGATCAGGATGCTGGTGGTTTCAGACACGAATGCACTCGTTAAGATCGTGAAAATCAGGAGCGAGAGTGGTTGCGATCCAGACGGCTGCTTGCAGGGCTTGCCGCATTGGACAATACTAAGCAGGTTTGACGGACTTGAAACGTAGCAGAGGCGATCGTCGCCAGTAAAGTTACTCAGCCAGATACTCGGAACTACCGGAATACCCTTTGGCACGAAAGCGAAAGAAAATCGGCGAAATTCTCCAGGAATGGGGGGCGGTCACGGAAGCTCAGGTCGGCCAGGCGCTGGGCATGGCCAAAGGCACTGGAAAGCGCCTCGGCGAAGCCCTGATCGAAGCTGGGTTCTGTAAAGAGGAGGATGTCGCCAAGGCGCTCGCTTCCCAGCATGATATGGAGTACATCGACCTCGACGCCGATGGTGCTGCGGATCGTGTGGATCTGTCACTGGTGGGTGAGGATATTGTCAAGAAGCATCTTATCCTGCCGCTTGGAAAGTCCGGTGGCCGAATCAAGCTGGCAGTCCATGACCCAATGGATCTTGAACTGCTCGACCTGCTTCGTTTCCGCCTTAATTGCGAGATCGACACTGCGGTTGCATCCAAGACTGCTATCAAGGAGTTTCTTGATGGCGGGGGCGGGGCAGGCGGATCCGGTGCCCCGAGCATGTTCTCAGCCGACTCGCTGGTCACCGACTCTGTTGATGTCACGATGGACCGCTCGGTCGACGCGTCTGTTGACATTTCAGTCGGCGACGACGCACCGATTATTCGACTGGTTCAGAAGCTGATTACTGAAGCGGTGCGGACACGCGCTTCGGATATCCATGTCGAGCCAATGGCTGATCGGGTGATCCTGCGATATCGCATCGACGGTGTTTGCCATGTGCGTGACAACCTACCCAAGCGCATGCAGGCGGCGTTGCTGGCTCGATTGAAACTGATGGCTGGCGTGAATATTGCTGAACGGCGCACGCCGCAAGACGGTCGCATTAAGATGCCCGTTGACGGGGAGCAGATCGATTTTCGTGTGAGTTGCTGCCCGGCGTATCATGGTGAGTCGGTGGTCATGCGTATTTTGCGTCCCGAGGCGGTGAAGATTGGTCTGATGAATCTGGGATTCGAGCAGGACACGTTCGACAAGTTCAATCGCATCATCCGAAGGCCGAATGGCATCTTTCTTGTCACCGGTCCGACTGGTTCAGGCAAGACGACGACGCTGTATTCCGCGTTGGATGTGCTCAATCGGCCTGACCGGAAGATCATCACTGCTGAAGACCCGGTCGAATACAACTTCACTGGTATCAACCAGTGTCAGGTGCGCGACAGTATCGGCTTGACGTTCTCCTCAATTCTTCGCGCAATGCTTCGTCAGGCGCCGAATATCGTCCTTGTCGGTGAAATTCGAGACCGTGAGGTTGCTGAAATCGCGATCCAGGCCGCGTTGACCGGCCACCTTGTGTTTTCGACGCTGCATACGAACGATGCTCCCTCAGCAATGACACGTTTGATTGATATGGGCGTCAAACCATTTCTTGTAGCCAGTTCAATTCAGGCGATCTTGGCGCAGCGGCTGACTCGTATTTTATGCGATCGGTGCAAAGAGCCAGACCCCAAGCCGGATGAGCGTGTTCTGCAGTTGGTTGGCATCACGCCGGAAGAGCGTGAGAAGGGCAACATCAGCCGGGCGGTTGGTTGCTCGCACTGTGGCAAGATTGGTTTCCGCGGGCGTCGTGCTATTTTCGAGTTGATGACACTCAACAGTGAGATCCGGGAAATGGCGTTCAATCGTGCATCAATCGCAGAGATGCGCGAGGCAGCGTATCGAACAGGGATGCGATCCTTGCTGGGTGATGGAAAGATCAAGATTCTTCGCGGTGATACAACACCTGGAGAAGTCGCAAAGTTTGCTCAGGCGGAATCACTCCTGGAATCGAATGTCGATGTCTGAGCTGAAGAAGAACCCGAATTACACCGGCGAGAGTATCGCTGGACTTGAGGCCGCAATGGCCTGACCCTGAATCCTGTATATTGCCATGTCCACAGTTCAAATTGACCGGCTTCTCGATACTGTCATCAAGCAAAACGCATCCGACTTGCATCTCAGCGTTGGTCGGAAGCCCACCTTGCGCCTACATGGTGGCTTACGCAATCTCGACACGAAGGTGCTTGATTCCGATGACTGTGTCGCCCTGATGAAATCCATTACCCCAGAACGAGCACAGCAGGAATTGCAGGAAGATGGAAGCTGCGACTTCGGCTTCGCATACGGCACTGAAGCACGCTTCCGTGTCGCGTGTTTCAGGCAGCGTGGCGATATCACGATCGTACTGCGACTGATTCCCAACCAATTGCTCACGTTTGACCAGATCGGCCTGCCGCAGATCTGCAAAGAACTCATTCGTCGCCCACGTGGTCTGTTCATTGTCACCGGTCCGACCGGATCGGGTAAGACAACTTCGTTGGCAACAATGCTTGATTACGTGAATATGAACCTCGAACGCCACATCATCACCGTCGAGGACCCGATCGAGTATTACCACTACCACAAGAAGTCCGTCGTGAACCAGCGTGAAGTGGGTGTGGATGTGCCCAGCTTCTCCGAAGCGCTGCGGCGTGCCCTACGCGCTGACCCTGATGTGATTCTCGTCGGTGAAATGCGCGACTTGGAAACGATCGAAGCAGCGATCCGCGCTGCGGAAACGGGCCACTTGGTGTTCGGTACGCTGCATACCACCGGAGCAGCTGGCACGATCACACGTGTGATTGACGCGTTCCCAACCAACCAGCAGGCGCAGGTTCGTGTGCAGCTTTCGACCTCGCTTATTGCGGTGCTCAGCCAGGTGCTGCTCGCACGGGTCGATAAACCAGGCCGAGTCGCCTGCTACGAGTTCCTTGTGGTCACGCCCGCGATTGCGAACCTCATTCGTGAGAACAAGACCTTCCGTATCGACTCTGCCATCCAGACCGGTCGGAAGTTCGGCATGCAGCTTCTGGATGACCACCTCTGGACGCTGTATCAGAAGGGACTTATCGCGGCTGATGAAATGATTGATAAAGGGAAAGACCCAGGCGAGTTGACAGAGAAAGTCCACCGTGCGGGTGGCAATGTCGGTCGAACCGAGCTGGATACCTCTGATTGAGCATGCCGAAGTGCAAGCGGTGGCCGGCCGCATTCAGTGATCGTTGAGGATGCGTATTCAGATGCCTCTTGCATAGAGCGTGCAACCTCGCCAGCGTATCGAGCGAATACTCCAGTGATACACGCGACGTAATTGTCACATAATCCATGTGTCGCAATTTGTGATTCCGCTATTTTTACTTGTGAAGACCGTTTCTATGGGTCATTATTGAGTTGCACCAGCCAGTGGGAGTGCGCCACGCTCGGATCGTTTGGCGAAAGAGAAGTCCGCATCAGGAACACGAAGTATGTCACAGACTGTTGATCCGAGTGAACTCAAGGGCCGTAGATTTGGTCGCGTGTTGACCAAGCTAGGCAAGGTGACCCGCGAAGACGTCCATAAAGCAATGGCCTTGCAGAAGACCCAAAAAGAAAAGGGGCAGGCCAAGAAGTTGGGCGAGCTGCTGGTCGAACTGGGCCACATTACCGAGTTGGATGTCCTCGAAGCCCTTGCCGGCCAGGCAGGGATGCAGATGATCGAAGTTGAGGAGGACAAGATCGATGAGGCCACATACAAGGCCGTTCCGCCAGAAACCGCAAATACCTACCAGATCATTCCGATCGAATATGACGAGAAATCCCGTCAACTGACGATCGCAATGAAGTCGCCTGACAACTTCCGGGCTGTCGACGACTTACGTTTGCTCATGGGCTTCAAGGTGACAGCCGTCGTTGCTCCGTCTGATCAGATCGACAAAGCACTGGCCAAGCATTACAGCGGCGAGTCCAGCTCTATGGCCACCATGATCGCTGAACTTGGCGAGGACGAGGCGCTGGCGGCTTTTGAAGGTCGCGGCGATTCGATCGATTTGGAAGAGCTGGTCCAGGCCGCCGATGACAACAAGGTCATTCGTCTTCTCAATCTTGTGTTGCTTCAGGCGATTAAGGACAAGGCATCAGACATTCACTTTGAGCCGTTTGAGGAAGAGTTCAAGATGCGGTACCGCATCGACGGTGTGTTGTACGAAATGATCCCCCCGCCGCTGCATTTGGCGCTGCCAATCGTGTCACGAATCAAGGTGATGGCGAATCTCGACATCGCTGAGCGCCGTCTGCCACAGGACGGTCGAATTGAATTGGTTGTCAACAACAGCCCGATCGACCTGCGTATCTCGGTCTTGCCGACAATGTTCGGTGAGTCAGTCGTGATGCGTGTGCTGGACCGTTCAAACGTGCAGCTCAGTCTCGACAAGGTGGGGCTGCGAAATGACGATCTCGAATCGTTTCGTGAAATCGTTCGCAAACCCAACGGCATTGTGATTGTCACCGGCCCGACCGGCTCCGGCAAGACCACCACGCTGTACGCAGCGTTGAACGAATTGAATGAGCCGACTACCAAGCTGCTGACGGCGGAAGACCCGGTGGAATACGACATTGACGGGCTGGTCCAGTGCCAGGTCAACACTGAGCAGGAGCTGACGTTTGCCCGCTTGCTCCGCTCATTCCTGCGTCAGGATCCGGATGTCATTCTCGTGGGTGAAATTCGCGACCTGGAAACCGCGCAGATCGCGGTGCAGGCGTCGCTCACTGGTCACCTCGTCTTCTCAACGCTGCACACCAACGACGCACCATCATCGATCCTGCGTCTGCTTGATCTTGGAGTGGAGGCATTTCTGCTGACGGCCACGATTGAAGCCATCGTGGCGCAGCGGCTCGTCCGGCGCATTTGCCTGCGGTGCAAGGAAGAGTATGTGCCGACGGAAGAGCAGTTGATGGAACTGCAGCTTCGCGTCAGCGATGTGGAAGGGCGAACCTTTTACCGTGGTCGAGGGTGTGAAGAATGTAACCACAGTGGTTATCGCGGTCGCTTGGCGATCTTCGAGATCATGCCAATGGATGACCGCTTGCGAGATTTGATTATGAAGGAAGCGTCGACCACCGTGCTTCGCAATGAAGCACGCAGGCGGGGGATGCGCACGTTGCGTGAGTGTGGACTACTGGCGATCTACGAAGGCCAGACCACGATCGATGAAGTTGTTCGTGAAACGATTGTTGAAG
>PWVT01000287.1 GCA_003562195.1 Phycisphaeraceae bacterium
CGGGGGTTTCGGGGGCCGGTGGCATCAAGTGCCGACCTTGCTGCGCCGATAAAGAGCGTGTTCAGCGCAAAGCGAGCCACGATGCGACGACGCAACAGCATTGGAGATCAGGATGAGCCAGGTGTATGAGCAGACCGGCGATTACATGCCGCGAACGGATGATGGCTTCTGGCATTGGCTGCAGAACTTCTCATCACTTCTGGCGAGCAATCCAGAGGGTTATGGCATGACCAAAGCCGATGCGTCTGTGGTGACCGACCTCTTTGAGTCCTACACGCCGCTCTGGAAAAAGTGCAAGCAGCCATCACTGCGAACGACCTCACTGATTCAGCGAAAGGATGCGGTGAAGGCCTCAGCAATGGGTTCATGCAGGAGATATGCGCAGCTCATCAAACACAACGGTGGAGTCGATGAGGAGCAAATGGCCGCGCTTGGACTTCGCATTGACGACACCACACCCACGCGGATCCCCGCTCCATCGACAGCTCCGATGCTCACAATCCAGGCGGCGTTTGTCGGCGAGCATCTCATGCGTTACGCGGATGAAACCACGCCTGCGTCTCGCCGAAAGCCGCATGGGACAAAGTTCATCGAGATTCGCTGCAACATCGATGCTGAGCCGAACCCGGATGAATCGACGGCCGTTCCTGTGGGGCTTTTCACCACGCAGCCGATCCGATTGAAACAGGAGCAGATCAACGCGGGCCAGACCGCGACGTACATTGGTCGATGGTTGAACACGAGGGGCGAGCCGGGGCCATGGTCGCTTCCTATTGCAATGACGATCGCGTTTGGTGGCCTGGTGGATCGAAAGAGCAGAAAGATCAAGCTCAGCAGCGATCGTCCCGCGACGGATTCGAACAATGACTTGAAAATCGCAGCGTGAGACTGTGATGCGATTTTTTGCCGCTTCAGCGCACGAAGCCGCTTTCTGACTCTCTTTAGGGGGATGCCTGTTCGACAACGCATATCATCCGGAGGGCTGGCGAGACGAGCAGTCATGCAGAGGAAACCGCAACGCGACATCTTCCCCACGACCGATCGATCGTGGATCGCTGCGCAGCTTGATCAGGGGCCAAGCGGTCTGAGTGAGACGAATCATCACGTGATGAGCGTGTACGCTGATCCGCTCAAGGCGTACTACAACGGCAGTTCGTTTCACGGCTTGGGTGATGCGGATGAACTGGTCGCGGGGTTCTTCGCCGACCGCCTTGGCCGGCCGGATTACCTCGACAAGTGGCAGAGCAGCGGGCGCAAGCTGCGGCACTGGCTGATCGTGGGGTTTCGCTATTTCCTGCTGGAGCAGCGCGCTGTGCGGCAAATGCCGTTAGAGGCTGATCTCGCGCATGCTTCAGGAACAGACGACGACTCGGAAGCGACGATCATCACCGGCGCAGCGGACGCCGACGCGGAAGACCCGGAGCACGCGTTTCACCGTGAAGTCGCGCGATCGCTGGTCCGCAAGGCGATTGCGATGACGGAAGAGCGGTGCCTTGCGGATGATCTTGCCGTGCATTGGCGAACCTGGGTGCGCCACGTCGTTGACGGCTGCACCTATCCGGAACTGTCGAAAGAACTCGGGCACGGCGAGGTGCGGCTCAAAGTCATGGCGCGCACGGTCGGCAGCCGGTTTCAACTGACCATACGCGAACTTCTGGCCTGGCCAGGCGCGCTGCCCGACCAACTCAATCAAGAGATCCAGGAACTCATCAGCACCATGGCGAAGGAATGAACACGAATGCCCCCTTCTGAACCAACTCACAAGCTGACCAACCATCAGACCGCCGATCTATTGCGGCGGGGCATGAACGTGAAGGTGCGGCCGATCGACGCGCTGCTCGGCCGGCTGAGCACGCCCGACGGCTGGACATGGCTGGAGTCATTAGTGCGCGACGAGTTCACTGACGAACAAATGGCCATTGTGTATGAAGGCGGAGACCGATCGTCGTCATCGGAACACCGGCTGATTGAGATCAAGGAGATCGCCAAGACAAACGTCGCCGAAGCATCGACGGAGGAAAAGGCGCTGGTGGCGATGGCGGTGTATAGCTTGACGGTCGCTTCGGGGCTGGTACACCATGGCCAACTCTACAGCAGCCGGCCCGCGCTGGAGTGGTACGAACTGTTCGCCGATCTCGCCGGTGTGGCTTCGCCGCATTGGCGCGAAATGCTGTTTACGGCCGCGGAGATAGCGATGCTTCGCTCGAAGGCATAATGGCTGGTTTGTGCATTAACATGATGAGATCCGGACCAAGTTGCCGTACCATGCAGGTGATATGACGCGGGACAGACCGGAGGACGACACGCGCAGAGATGATGACAACATCGCTGCGCGTGCCTCAGCGTCGATGTGGACCGCCACCGACGCGGTGCGGATCGAGCCCGGCCGCGCCATTGGACCGTACATCATTCAGGAACTGCTCGGCGAAGGCGGTCATGGCGAGGTCTATCGCGCTGAGCAGACCGAACCGGTGCAGCGAACGGTCGCGATCAAGATCATCAAGCCGGGGATGGATTCCAAGGCCGTCATCGCGCGCTTCGAGCAGGAGCGGCAGGCCCTGGCAGTTATGGATCATCCCAACGTAGCGCGCGTGCTTGATGCGGGCACGTTCCTGCGCGGCGTGCCGTACTTCGTGATGGATTACGTCGATGGCGAACCGATCACGACGTACTGCGATCGCCATGCGCTCTGCATCCGCGATCGACTCGCGCTGTTTATCGACGTGTGCGACGCGGTGCAGCACGCGCACATGAAGGGGATCATCCATCGTGATCTCAAACCGAGCAACATTCTTGTTGCAAGCGGCGATGGCCGAAAGCCATTGGTAAAGGTGATTGACTTCGGTGTGGCGAAGGCGCTCGGCGGGGTCATGGCTGGCGGTGCGATCAACACCGAGCACGGGCAGTTGATCGGCACGCGGGAGTACATGAGCCCGGAGCAGGCCGCGATGGGCACAACTGACATCGACACGCGCGCGGATGTCTATTCGCTCGGCGTCGTGATGTACGAACTTCTTGTCGGAGCATTGCCGTTTGACTCGCCAATGCTCCGCGCTGTCGGTCAAGCGCAGATCGAGCATCTGCTGCGCAAACACGAACCAGCCAGGCCCAGCACGCAGTTCAGCACGCTGAGTGGTGAAGACGGTGAAGTCATCGCAAAGAGCCGCCAGACCTCGCGCGCTGTCTTGTCGCGCGAACTCCACCGGGAACTTGATTGGATTCCGCTCAAGGCGATGCGTGCCGAACGTGCCGAGCGATACCGCAGCGCATCGGACCTCGGCGACGACATCCGCAATTACCTGCGTGGCGAGCCGCTCGAAGCCGGCCCCGCGGCGGCGACGTACCGGATCGGCAAGTTCGTTCAACGTCATCGAGGGCCTGTTGCCGCTGTCGCGATGGTGCTGCTGGCGCTGGTCGCGGGCCTGATCGGCGTCTCCGTGGCATTGCAGCAAGTCACTCAGCAACGAGAGATCGCTCAGCAACGCGAACAGGATGCACTGGCAGCCCAGCACGCCGAATCTCTTCAACGCGAACGAGCAGTGGCCGAAAGCGAGCGTGCAAGACGGGCCGAGGCCGATTCAAGTCGGCTTGCCGATGAACTGCAACTTGTGGTGGACTTTCAGGCCAGTCAACTTTCCGATGTTGATACAGCAGCAATGGGCGAGCGCATGCGCGATGGCATTTTGAGTCGTTGGCGGTCAACGGGTCGCGATGATGCCGACCTCCGTCACCTTGAACATTCGCTTGGCGACGTGAACTTCACTTCCATCGCTCTGCGTTCACTTGAAGCGGATGTGCTGGACCGAGCGCTTGCAACCATTGACGAGCAATTCGATGATCAGCCGCTGGTGCAAGCACGACTGCTCCAGACGGTCTCAAAGACAATGATCGGGCTGGGACTGACCGACTCGGCCGCCCCGCTGCAGGAGCGAGCTTTGACGATCCGCCGTCAGCGGCTGGGTGAGCACCACCCGGACACCTTGAGCGCGATGAATCACATGGGCCGTGTTCATCGTTCACTTGGCAACCTGACGGAAGCCCAAACGCTGTTCGAAGCAGCATGGGAAGGACGCCGTGATGTCATCGGCGAAGATCATGAGCAGACCTTGACGAGTCTGAGTAACCTCGGCCTCGTGTTGCTGAGCCAGGGTCGAGTGTCCGATGCTGAGCCGCTCCTTCGACAGGTTCTTGAACAACGCCGTCGGGCGTTCGGTGAAGATCATCCCGAGACGCTCTCGGCATTCAACAATTTGGGTGGGTTGATGATGCGAACGGGAGCGCCCGCGGATGCGGAGCATTACTTTCGGCTTGCTTTGGACGGTCGCAAGCAGGTGCTTGGTAAACTGCATCCGGGTACGCTGACGACGATGAACAACCTGGCGCTTGCACTTCGCTCACAAGGTGATCTGGACGGAGCTGAGTTGTACTTCGCGCAAGCGCTAAAAGGGCGAAAACGCGTTTTCGGCGATGATCATCCTTATGTGCTGCAATCGTTTAATAACATCGCGCTCGTGCTGCATGCAAAGGGAAACTTCTCCGAAGCGCTCGCCTACCACCGCCAAGCGGTGTCCGGCCGGCGCGAGAAACTCGGTCACGATCACCCGGCGACGTTGATATCGATCAGCAACAAGAGCGTGGTCCTGCGTGATCTTGATCGCCTTGATGAATCAGCAGAATTGGCGCATGAAGCCGTTCAGTCAGCCAGACGAGTCCTGCCGGAGGATCACTGGCAAACGGCGGAGTTTCTCGCCCAACATTCACGAACACTCGTCAGGATGGCGAGCTATGGCGAAGCTGAGCGCCTGGCGCTTGAGGCGCACGCGATTTTCACAACTGCGCTTGGACCGACACATCGCCGAACGACCAACTCAGTCGACCATATCGCCACGCTCTATGAGGCATGGCACAAAGCGGAACCCGATGCTGGCCACGATCTTGCCGCAATACGGTGGCAAACGAAGTCAATCTCCGACATCCGAGAATGACTTGATGTGGAACGGCTGAACTGTAAGCAGGTCAATTAGTCGGTCTCCACCCGTCTCCATGCGAAGCACGTTGCTCTTTGCTCGTCGTAGCCGCAAGATCAGCCCCTCATGCGACATGACGAATCAGCGGCTGCAAATTCCTCCGGCACGGGATCAAATCATGCACCCATGAAGCCAAGACAACGGCCTTAACCCTGCTGCCCATTGGTGGCTGCGGGCACAGTATGAACGGTCAACTGCCTGGCAGGATCGCCTGCGAGATAGAGTGTTTGTGTCGGGAAGGCGAACTCAATGCCTGCTTCGTTGAACGCCTTGAGCAACATGTGATTGAACACTTCGTTGTAGGCGAGGAATCCCCACCAATCCTGGCCAGCCGCTTCATCGAGGAAGTACCAGTACGCTACTGATATGTTCAGACTCGCCGCGTTGTAATCATTGAAAAACACACGGGGTGGACGCTCCTCCAGACGGAACGGCTTTGCCATCTCCTCGCCGTGCAGAATGTCCTTGATAATCTGCACTGCCTCGGCGACCTTCTCCGGCGGCGTGTCGTAGGTAACTGTCACATCCATCGTCCGGCGCAGGAACGGCCGCTTCGAGATGTTCTCAACGTCGCAGTCGATGAATTTCATGTTCGGCACGGTCACGAGATGGCCGGTGAATGTGCGAATCTTCGTCGAGCGGAAACCGATCTCTTCCACAAACCCGTCCGTGCCTCCGAAGACGATTCGGTCGCCCACTGCGAACGGCTTATCCAACAGCACCGTGATTGAACCGAACAGGTTCTTGATCGAGTCCTGCGCGGCAAGTGATACCGCCAGGCCCGCAATGCCGAGGCCCGCCAGCCACGCCGTCACGTTGACGTCGAAAACGTTCTGCGCGATGAACAGCGCGAAGACGATGACCACGAAGATGCGCAGCGCCTTGCGAATGAGCGGGACGAGCTGTGCAGAGAGTTTGTTCGTCTCCGCGTGTGTCACCCGCCGCAACCCGATTTCAACCAGATCGACCAGGTTAAACACGAACCAGCCGATCGCGATCATGTAAAGGAGCTTCACGACATCCCACGTGAACGCATTGAGCTCAGCAGGCATATTGATCCAGCGCAAGCCGATCGTGAGACCAATCGTCAGCAGGACAAGACTGGCCGGTGACGCCGAGTCATCAAAGAAGCAACCGCGAACCTCCCACCCTTTCTCTTTCCATCGTTCGCCGGCCTTTCGCAGGATCGCTTGAACGACTTTCCCCGCAATCAGGCCGATCAGGATGAAAACGAACAGCGCTCCCCACCCCCACCACGGCGTATCGGTGAAGACCGTTCCGAAAATCTCGATCAG
>PWVT01000119.1 GCA_003562195.1 Phycisphaeraceae bacterium
ACAATTGTCGCTCAAAGTAAATCGCATCCTCGATCCAATGCCCCGGATGTACCTCGGCCAGGTCGATCAGACTGACCGCCCCTTCATCAAGCCCTTCCCGACTCATGGCGTTTGCGAAATGCGCATCTCCATGCAGCCACTGTTTCACAGGCCGATCTCGCCATTCAAGAATCAACTCATCCAGGCGGCGGCGCAGTTGCTTCAACGCTGCACTCCATCGCTTCACATCTTCGATGTTGTTGATCTTGACATTCGCGTGCGACTCTTCCAACAGATCATGCCAGTCCTCGACCACCGGCGACTGGTTGATCTTGAACGGTTGTGTTGCCTTATGAAACCGAGCGATCGCGTCTGCAATGCGCGGAATGTGGTTATTATGCCAGTGCAAGCCGAGCGGACCGTGTTCAAACCGTTCGATGATGATCCACGCGAGGTCATACCCACCAATGGCATCGCCGGAAGCAAACAGGCGAGGGACGACGGGCGATGGGTCCTTCGGATTCTGAAGTCGAACCGTCCATGTGTACTCCCGCTGCACGACGGGAAGTTTGACGATCACCGGAACTTCTTCGCCATCGGGCTTCTGCAAGGTCGTACTGCCCGTGGCCGCTCCGCCGCGTTGCCAATCAGCGCGAAACCATCGGATCTCACCAAGGCGCCCCTCGCACACCTCATCGAGAAGCGGAGCCAGACTTGCGGCAAGCGTGCGATTGGACTGGGAGTTCAATGCTGGGGCTCCGGCCGGATTGAAAAGCTGAGAGTCATTGTCTCAGAATACGGCCGCTTCACTCCAGCATCAAGATCACCCGTGGGTTCGTCCAGTACAATTCACTGCATGAGCATTGGCTACGACATGCTGGTGATCGATCTCGATGGCACACTCTTGAACCGCAAGGGCAGCGTTTCGCTGGAAGACTGTCGGGCGGTCCATCGAGCCCGCGAAGCTGGAATCGAAGTGGTCATCGCCACGGGACGGGCATTGGTTGAATCCCAAGATGCGATTGAAGCCATCGAGCATGACGGGCTTGTGGTGGCTGCGGGTGGTTCACTCTTATGTGAGGGGCACACCGGCAAGACGATCAACCGGCACGTTATGCCTCATGATCTCGTTCATGATGCTACACAATCACTGCTTGGCCACGGTCACAAGGTGCTGATTCTCAAAGATGCGCACAGCGCGGGGTTCGATTACCTCGCGGTCGGGCCGGGTGGACCGGAACGGCTGGACCCCGCTTCGCGATGGTGGTTTGATGTCATTCCTGCACAAGTGCGGTTTGTCGAGAATATCCTTGAGGATGAACATCCCGACGACACGGTGCGGCTGGGTATCGTGGCCAGCTCTGGAGAGCTTGTGCAGATTGCTCAGGAGTTGCGAACGCAACTTGGAGAGCGGGCGTTTATGCAGCATTGGGCAGCGGTGACCGCCACGGAGGCCACTGGGTCCACCACGCACCTGTTGGAAGTGTTTAATCCTCAGGTGAACAAGTGGACGATGGTCAGTGAATTGTGCGCGCAACGGGGCATCGAGGCGACGCGCGTCGCGGCGATTGGTGATGGACTGAACGATGTTGAGGTCGTCTCCAATGCCGGACT
Source organism: Phycisphaeraceae bacterium (assembly GCA_003562195.1). Taxonomy (GTDB): domain Bacteria; phylum Planctomycetota; class Phycisphaerae; order Phycisphaerales; family SM1A02; genus PWVT01. Next base: position 1,594 of record PWVT01000119.1, read on the forward strand.
CGGAATTGCGATGGGCAATGCTGATCCGCGTGTGGTCGCAGTCGCAGGACAGACGACCGGCAATCACGATGATCACGGCGTCGCCACAGCCATTGGCCATATCCTGAATGGAGACTGGTAGCGATTTGCATCAGCGTTCACCGCAAGGTTGGCCCGCTTGAAACACCTTACAAGCACATCCGTGTCCGCCGCACCGATGCGCGATGCATTCGTCTCGGGCAATCTTGCTGCGCACGATGGCCGCGTGCTCTACACGGCTGGCGAAGCGATGCTCAAGGGCATGTTGGAATCTGAGCGGGAAATCTCATTTGTGGCTGGACCAGATGGGGCATTTGCCGGTCTCTTCGATGCAGCCAAAGCAGAGAAAACGCGTGAATTACTGAAGCAGCATGGCATGGCGGTCATGCCGACGATGACTGCCAAACGGGCGCTGACGCTTACGACCCGTCGTCTTCGGCGTGAACCACCGTCATCTGGAGTGGTTGCGTTCGTACCCAACGGGGAACTCGCCCACTGCCTGCCTGAACTGACGCACATCGGACAACTCCAACTGAGCGGTGCTGGCAGCTATGGGCTTGTCCTGGAGGATACGCCGCGTGCTACACCGGCACTATGCCCTCGCCAGCTTGTGCATCGACTCGGCATCCCCTGCATTGAACCGACGAGTGTCGCGCAGCTTCGCGATGCATTGGAGCATGCAATGCGATTATCGCGTGCCGATTCAAAGGCCGTGGCGGTCGTTGTTCACGAAGGCATCCTGCGATCTTCACAAACACTCGAAGCCAGACCGAATCGGGTGGCCAGCGTCCTCGAACCGACACTGTTGCGACGACGACGCCAACGTGTGGCAGAATCTGGCGGCATGATGCGATTGGCCAGGCGGTTGGAGCTGAATCGTGTGCGCGCTATGCCAAGCCCAGGGGAACGAGTGCCGGTGGGCTTCATGACCATCGGCAGCTCAGATGCTGCGCTGCAGCATCTTACCCACGCGCTGCGTCTGTACGGGCGTATCCCCGTGTTGCAATTGGGGCTGATTGTTCCTCTCGACCATGTGCTTCTTGATCGGTTTTTGGGTCGATGTCAACGTGTGGTTGTATTGGAAGCGCGGCCGGGCTCGGTCGAATCGATCGTCATCGCAGCGGCAGAGATGTTGCGCCATCGTGGCAGTTCACCAGCAGAAGTGTGGGGGACACGAGTGCCGACAAGTGCTGATGAACCCCAGCGGATGACGCAGGTTGATGACAACACGCATGTGTCGCTGCTGGCTCGACATATCGCGCCCATGCTTCATCCGCTGCGTCCGACTTTGCAAGTCACTTCACAACTGGCAGTCGCGCCTCCGAAGCCGCCTTTTCATCCCCCGCCGCGCGGTGCGCGAATCGGCGTTGATGCAGCGCGTGATGCTGTGTTGCAATTGCTCGGCGAAGTAGATCAACGAGTACGTGCGGATATTCCTGCCGGGTCCAGCATACCGCGCACGGCGATTGCCATCGATGGCGCGATTGCATCGGTTCGAGCCGAGCGCATCGTGCCTGTGGAAACTTGGCTCACCGAAGAGTTTCGAGCCGGTGGTTCTTCTGCGATGGCAGAGGCCGCTGGATCTGGCGAGGCACAAGTGTTTGTGGTGATTGATCTGGACACTGAGCCCGGCGAGATGGAGCGGTTCATTCGCGCAAACATATCTGCCAAGCATGCTGAAGAATTGACGATCGTACCTGGCAACTTCAACGAGATGGCTGCGATGCGTGATGCGCTGCTCGCACTGGTCGAAACGGATCAGTTCAGCATCGTCCTGGTGCGCGATGGGCCGCCGCCGCAGTTTGATCTCGTAGCGATCGATGGAATGTTGGCCGATACAGACCGGCTGGGCTTTGAGCCGCGGCAGTGGGTCATTCGCACAGCCGAGCAGGTCTGCGCTCTGCGGCAGGAGGAGAAGCACTCAGATGAATCTGAGTACACCGGCCGAACACGTGAACCAGCCAATCAGCGATCCGACTCGCTCATGCGCACGAGCTATTCCTTTGAGAAGCTCACCAAGCGACAATCGACCAAAATACGGTTGAAGGTGCAGCCGATGATGGAACAGGTCGAAGTGATTCGCACGCGTCCCCCGGCATGGATCTGGCGGAGTGAAGTGCGATATCGACCTGATTTGCCTACGCCGATTCACGGCAAGAACGCGCAATGGCGAGTGCACCTGGCAGGGTATCGGGGCCGTCCTCCCGGTCTGGCCCCGCGTGCGCTCTGTGAAGCGGGTCGAATCATGGGATATGAAGTCAGTGAACTGCATGACGCGACGCACATTGCTCCAGGCAGGCGGGCATGGTCGCAAGTGCTGTTCACCCAGCGGTTGGGCGATGACGACGAGCCGCGGTTGACCACGCACATTCCCTACGGCGAGGCGGATGTCCTCATCGGCCTCGATGCACATGAAGCACTGCGCAGTGTGATCCCGGATGAGCCGCTGCGCGTCGCACATCGGGATCGCACTGCGGCAATCATCAACTGCGGTTCATTTCAAGCCGATGCCAATGATTCTGCCCCATCGCAACGACGTGTGTTGCTAGAGGCGTTCGGAGCGGTGTCACGAGACGATCATTGTGTGATCGAAGATTACGCCACGGCGTGCCGCACGTGGTTTTACACTGATCGAGTCACAGATCTTGCACTCCTTGGTGCGGCGTTCCAGCGGGGCCTCATACCAGTCCGCTTGGATGCCATGGAAATGGCGCTACGCACGCTGGAGACGCGGCAAGACGGCGTGGGGCGGGCACGCGAGGCCTTCGAGTTTGGACGATGTCTTGCAGTAGATGAGCGGTTGTTGAGCCGGCAGCGCGGCCAGGCAACGGAACCGCTCGGGCGAGTTGTGCGGCGCATTGTACTTTCTGTGCGAGGCACGCGGTGGGGCGGGCGAACGAAGGCGCGCAAGCTAGAACGGTTACTTGAGCAGTGTCTGACATCAACGCCCGGACTGAGTGAAACCGCCCCCGGGAGACAGGCACGACGGGATATGGTCGCTTCACTATATCGATGCATGGAATGGGGCGGGTATGACTATGCCGACCGATACGCGCAATTGCTGATGGACCTATACCGCGTGGATCGCGGCGACACCGGTCGCTGCATCACACGCGATGCAGTACTGCCGTTGGCCGAAGCAATGTTGATTCGTGACCATGTGTTCATTGCCACCATGGCTCGTAGTCTTGAGCAGCGTCGCCGCTTCCGTCTGCACCTCAACGTCAAACAGGCCCGTGGTGATCGTGTGGAGCGACGCTACCTCACTCGGCTGGAACTCATCGCCTTCAGTCGGCGTTACCGCGCAGATATTCGTACTAGCGACTGGCCAGCACGCCTGGCACGAGCTTCACGATTCCTCTTGCCGCATCGATGGCGCGGCATGCGTCGCGATCGTGAGGTGCGCGAATATCTCATCAACCTCGTGCAGCAGGCACGGCATGGTTGCGAGCATGATTACGAGCGATGGAGTGAGATCATGCAACGACTGCACCATCACGCAGAACTGGGCACGCTGCGACTGATGGCCCCGGCGGAGATACGCATGCTCGCCGAGCCCGAATCAGCCGGTGTGTGATCGGAGTTTCTCATGGCGAAGCTGCCCGCACGCAGCAGCGATATCGCGCCCGCGGCTGGCGCGAAGGTGAGCGTTGACATGCCGCTCACGGAGCACGTCCTGAAAGGCATGGACATCTTCGGTGGTGGGGCGGTCGAATGGCAGGCCGCGCACTTCGTTGTAGCGGATGAGATTGATATTTGCGCGGAGCCGCATGGCGACGCTGGCAAGTTCTTTGGCGTGTTCCACCCGGTCGTTCACGTTCCGAAGCAGAAGGTACTCCAGTGTGATCTCGCGGCCGGTCTTGGCGAAGTACTCATCGCAGGCGTCAAGAAGCTCGTCGATCGTAGCGTACTCAGCCCAGGGAATGAGCTTGCGGCGAATCTCGTCATTGGGTGCGTGCAGACTCAGCGCGAGCGTGACGGGAATCTCAAAGGACACAAGTTTTCGAATGGCTGCGGGCAGGCCGACGGTGGAGATGGTGATCCTGCGTGCACCGATGCCGAGTCCCCACGGTGCATTGAGTGTGCGGATTGCGCCGGTGACGGCTGCGTAGTTCGCCAGCGGTTCACCCATGCCCATGAAGACGATGTTCGTCAATCGGCCACCCGTCTGTGGGAGCCAACTCAGGCGATGGGCCTGTTCGATGATCTGGCCTGCCTTCAGATTGCCTTCAAGACCTCCCAGGCCGGAGGCGCAGAAGTGACACCCGACGGGGCATCCGACTTGGCTGGAAAGGCACGCGGTGCGTCGCTTTTCAGTCGGGATCATCACCGTTTCAGTGCTTTTCGGCGGTGCGACAACGGCGAGGCGGTCTTGCGTTGGTGACTCGCTCGGTTCATGCCAATTGAGCAACAGTTTCTGTGTGCCATCGCTGGCTTGCTGATGCGCCGCCAGTTCAGATGCGTAGAACCGGAAGGACGCAGCAATCAATTCACGGTTTTGTTTGGAAATGTTCGTCCACGCAATGGGGTCGATCACGCCTTTGGCGTACACCCAGTCGATTATCTGATCTGCCACATAGCCGGGCAGTTGCAGCGCGAGGCAGGCGTCCCTGAGTGAATCCGGGTTGAGATCGAAAAAGCAGCGCATGGGTGAATGACCAGGTGCGTGGTGGTGGACGCGCGGTCAGTTGGTCGCGCCGACGGTCAG